>JAFMAU010000060.1 GCA_029784825.1 Nitrososphaerota archaeon
CGACCAGTATCCCGGTGGTGAACAGGGCGGTCTCGGGGAACCCGATGAACCCGATCAGGACCCCGCCTATCAGCACGCCGACGGTGAACCCCGCGTTGAAGCCGATCCTCACCCAGGTGTATGCCTCGGTCCGCTGGGGGATGTCGGTCATGTCGGCCACGTAAGCCTGTATCGCAGGCTGGGCGAGGGACCCGCAGACGCCCGCGAGCGCTCCTCCCAGGAGGACCCCCGGGACCCAGCCGGCCCGCATCCCCATCGCGACCGTGAAGACGGAAGCCGCCTCGCCGGCGAGGCTGACTATGAAGACCCTTCTCCTCCCCAGCCTGTCGGTCACCAGCCCACCGAAGGGAGAGACGGCGAGGGGCACGATCGATATCAGCACGATGAGCGCTCCGATGAGCGCGTAGCCGAGCCCCGCGACGTTCCTGAAGTAGAGCGAGAGGAACGGATACATCATCGCGACGCCCAGGAGCCTCACCGCCGATGCGACCCCGAGGAGCCGCACGTTCTTGTCCAAGTCGGGCGAGCGCCGATGCGAGGCGTGTTTAACCTTCGCCTGGCTGAAGTCGCACCGAGAGCAAGTCGTTTAACCCGCCGTGCTGGGAGTCGGATCGATGATCGAAGTAGACTGCTCTGAGATGGACCTCGACGAGCAGCTGTCCCTCGCCGCCGCCGTCTCGGAATCGCTCGGCGAAAAGGGGGTCGCTCTCGTCAAGGACGCGAAGCTCATGGTTGACGCGTTCTCGGCCGTTTCAGTCGCGGAAGTGGCTCGCGCCGTCGGCGCTTTCGTGGCGAAGAGGAAGGACGCCGCGCACTACTCGGTGGAGACGAAGGGGGACGCCATCACCGTCCACACCCCCGACCCGCTGTCAAGGTCCAGAGGGCGGAAGGACACGGGGGAGCTCCTGCCCCCTAACCTGCTGAAGTGCCCCTTCTGCAGCTTCGTCACGCCTTACCAGGAGATGTACAACGTGCACCTCAGGTCGCACGGGTTCTGAAGCAGGACCCGTCATTTTCCGAAGTGGCTCCGGGGCGCCTGACGGTCGAGGTAGGCGACGGCGCCGAGCGACACGACCATCGGGAGGAGCATGGCCATGGTCTCGGTGAAGTCTCCGTACGTAGCCAGGAAGTACGCGCCCATCCCGGCTGAGAAGACGAGCACCGCCACTCCGAGATACACCGCCAGGGTCCACCCCCACCCCTTGCGCGTCCAGAGGCCGTAGCCTGCCGGTATCGCCAAAGCCCCCATAGCTATCTCCACGGCGAAGAAGGTGTAGAAGTCCGGGATGCTCGCGACACCGAGCCCCACTGACGTCGCTATCGCGTTGACCGCGTTGAGGAAGTAAGCCCCGATTACAATCGTGCCTGCGCCTGCTATCACCTCGATGAACGACAGCGCGGCGACCCCGTCGGGCCTTGCCTGCGACACGTCAGCCGCCCCCGGGAGGTCGCGGATAAGCCTGACATCCGACGGCGGGCCGTTGCGCTAAGGTGATATACTCAACCCAAACCAGTCGCCCGGTTGGATTCCGAGCCGAGGTTCCTCGGCGTCTCAATGCTCGGCGGCGGAAAGACGATCTACCTCGTCGCCGTGAAATCTAAGAACGTCCCCGGCGCGCTCGGAGACATCGCGACCCGGATCGGCAAGGCCGGGCTGAACATACTCACCGCGAGCGACTGCTCCCTGCCTGAAGCGGAGGACTCGGCGGTGTCGTTCTTCCTCGAGCCCAGGGAAGGCGAGCACTCCGAGGAGGAGGTGAGAAGGGCGGTGGCGACCTCGCCTTTCGTGACCGACGTGAACGTCAGGACGAGCAGCTCCAAGCTGATGATAGACGACCTCGGGTTCCCTGTGATGTATTTCCCTTCGGGGAGGGCGGTGATCTTCCCGCAAAAGGGGATCGTGGCCATGTTCAGGGACGTCATCCGGATGTTCGGCACGGGCGGAGAGTCGATACTGTTCCGGGCCGGGTACTCGGTCGGGACCCAGGGGACCAACGACCTCGCGAAGGCCGTGGGGGAGGAGGACCTTCAGGCGCACACGGAGAGCTTCACTTCGCTCTTTTCGGCTCTCGGATGGGGGAAACTTGAGATGGTCGGCGGGGCCGAAGACCTGTCGAGCATCAGGCTCAGGCTGGAGGACGGGTTCGAGAGCGACGGCGTGAAGGCATCGAAGCCCGCGTGCCACTTCACCAGGGGGATGGTTGCGGGCTCGGCAGAGAGGATCTTCGGGGAGCCAGTGACCTGCGAGGAGGCGATGTGCGAAGCGGCCGGGGACCCGTACTGCGAGTTCACTGTTTCGAGGCGTATCGGCTCTAGTAAGTCTGGAAGTTCCGGGTCCTGAAAGCCCCTATCACAAGCGCGACCCCGACGATGATCAGTAGCTCAGGGAGGAACGGGACGGCGCTCCCGAAGACCAGAACGAAGGCGTTCGCGACAGTCAGGACGGCGCCGAGCGCCATGGTGAGGATGCTGAGTCTCAGCCTGAACGCGGACCTCGCGAGGTTGAGGAGGAGCAGGAGACCACCCGTCCCCACGGCGAACACCGGTGAGTTCACCGTCGCTCCGAGGTCCCCTTTCAGCCAGACCGCCACGACCCCGAACCAGATGAGGAAGAGACCCCAAAAGACGTTGGTGATTGTGCCGTTGTTCACCGGTTCTCTTCCCGTCCCCGCGCTATCGTGGCTTTAAGGATAGCAGGGGTCAGAGCGCCAGCGGCCCGTTTCTGAAGACCTTCACGAGCAGGTCGACGATCCGGTCTCCCCACTTTCGCAGGTACCTCTTCTCCAGCGCGAGCCCTCCCAGGGCGACTGCAGCCCCGAGCGCGATCCCGGCTGCGACGTCGGTTGGGAAGTGCTCGAAGAGGAACACCCTTGAGACGCAGACGACCGCCGCTTCAAGCGCCAGCAGTCCTGCCACCCACTTCCTCCTGAAGGTCGCGAGGACGTACGTGGCGCCGACGGACACTATCACCGCGTGCCCTGAAGGGAACGAGTAGTCGGTGTCGAGCGGGATCCTGATTATGGGCGACCCGCCTCCGATCGCGGCGAGGAGCGTGTCGGGCCTCCCTCTGGCTACAGCGTACTTCGCCGCCTCTCCCAGCGCGATCCCTCCGACGAAGACCCCGCAGAGGCCGAGCGCGACCATCTTCGTCCGCCTGTCGCCGAAGACGAAGAGGACTGCTGTCAGCGGGATCCAGAAGTACTCTCTTCCGTAAAGACTGGCTGCGATCATGAGCGAGCTCACCGCAGCCCCGGGGCGAAGGTTGTTCACCCAGAGCGCCGCCTGAAGGTCGGCCTGGTCGAGCGCGGGAGACGACTTGACCGCGACCGCCAGCGCGACGAAAATGGCCGCCCCCAGCGCAGCCGCGTACAGGAGCCTTCGGTCGCTCATCCCCCCGAGCCCGACGGGCTTCGTATATCTCCCTTCTCCATGAAAAGGGGAGGCAGGGGTCGTGTTAGGATAACAGGCGCCTCCCGACCGCGCTTCACAGCCGTTAACTTAACGGCACGACCAAGGCAATTTCCTGCACAACACATATAATCGTTGGTCGGTCGCGAAAAAAGTGACGGCAATGCCCATCAGGATGCTCACCCTGGAGGACCTGGACCTCGGAGGGAAGCGGGTCTTCCTGCGCGTCGACATCAACACCCCTGTCCACCCGCAGAGCGGCCAGCTGATGGAGCAGGAGCGGCTCAGAGAGGCAGCCATGACGATCCAGGACCTCCCGGAGTCGAAGGTGGTCGTCGCCTCCCACCAGGGGAGGGTCGGAAGGTCAGATTACACTTCCCTCGAGGCTCACGCCAAAGTCCTGGAGGGGATACTCGGGAAGAAGGTCGGGTTCGTCCCGGACGTCTTCGGCCCCGAAGCGCTCGCCAGGATAGACTCGCTG
Organism: Nitrososphaerota archaeon; assembly: GCA_029784825.1. Next base: position 3,890 of record JAFMAU010000060.1, read on the forward strand.
GACGACGGCGGGGTGCTGGTCCTCGACAACCTCCGGTTCACCGCGGAGGAGAACCAGGAGTACAAGCCTCAGGACGCCGAGCGGACGTTCCTCGTAAGCAGGCTGAAGGGGCACCTGGACGCTTCCGTGCTCGACGCCTTCTCGACAGCCCACAGGGGGTCCCCGACCATAGTGGGGTTCGCGGGGCTCGTCCCGACCTGCGCCGGGAGGACAGTGGAGAGAGAGCTCAGGATGCTTGACAGGATATCGACCGTGGAGAAGGGCCCCTACGTGACCATCCTCGGCGGCGCGAAGGTAAGCGACAGGCTGGAGGCGATCGACGCGCTGGTGGCGAACAGCAGGGCCGACAAGGTCCTCCTGTGCGGCGTCGTCGGCCTGGTCTTCCTGAAGGCAGCTGGGAAGCTCAGAGGGGACCTGGGCGTAGATGGAGAGCAGAAGTTCGTGGTCAAGGCGAGGCAGCTGCTGGACGAAGACCCCGACAGGTTCGCGCTCCCCGTCGACGTGGCCATCGAGCAGGGCGGAGAGAGGAAGGAGGTCGAGCCGGCCGGGCTGAGCGCCCAGACGCGGGTGATGGACATCGGCTCGAAGACGGTCGAGAAGTATTCTCGCTTCATCAAGGGTGCTGGGACCGTGTTCATGAGCGGGCCGCCGGGCGCGTTCGAGTACGAAGCGTTCACCATCGGGACGGAGGGGCTCCTGCGCGCGATGGCGTCGTCGCTCGGGACGACCATAATCAGCGGCGGACACCTGTCGACTGCCATGCACAAGTACGGGGTCCACGATCAGATCGACCACGTCAGCACCGCGGGAGGGGCGCTGGTCCAGTATCTCGCCGGGAAGAGGCTCCCGCTCATAGACGCCCTGGAGAGGGCTGCGGACAAGTGGGGGAAGAAGGCCGAATGAGCTCATTAAGCGCGCCGCGGAGGCGCCGTCGAGCATGATCAGGGTCGGAGTGAACGGGTACGGCACGATAGGGCGCCGGGTCGCCGACGCCGTCCGCAAGCAGAAGGACATGGAGCTGGTCGGGGTCACCGCGGCGCACCCCCACTACAAGTACGCCCTCGCGCTGGAGAAGGGGATCCCGCTCTACGCCCTCGACATGAAGAGCCTCGAGGCCTTCAACGCCGGGGGGTACTCGCTGAGGGGGACCCTCAACGACCTCCTTCAGAGGGTGGACGTGGTGGTGGACGGAGCCCCTGACGACAGCGGGCCGACCAACAAGGCAGCTTACCAGCTGGCAGGGGTGAAGGCGATATTCCAGGGCGGGGAGGAGCACGAGCTGACCGGGACCTCCTTCGTCGCCCAGTGCAACTTCGAAAAGGCCGCGGGCAAGAGCCTCGTCAGGGTCGTGTCGTGCAACACTACGGGGCTCTGCAGAACGCTCGGTGCGCTCGACGGGGCGTTCGGCGTGTCGAAGGCAAGGGCGGTGCTCGCAAGGCGGGCGACGGACCCGGACGACGTGAAGAAGGGGCCCATCGACGCGGTTGTGCTCGACCCGACGACCGTGCCGTCGCACCACGGCCCGGACGTGCAGACGGTGCTCCCACATGTCCCGATCGTAACCATGGCGTTCAAGGTCCCGACCACGCACATGCACCTCCACAGCCTGATAGTCGGCCTGAAGAAAGACGCGACGAAGGAAAAGGTCGTGGACGCCCTGAAGTCGACGCCGCGGCTGACCCTGGTGGACGGCAAGTCCGGGTTCAAGTCTACCGCCAACATCATGGACTGGGCGAGGGAGAAGGGGAGGGACAGGAACGACGTCTACGAAGCGACGGTCTGGAAAGACTCCGTGACGGTGTTAGACGGGGAGGCGTACATGTTCCTCGGGGTCCACCAGGAAGCGATCGTGGTCCCGGAGAACATCGACGCCATCAGGGCGCTTGCCGGCGGGTACACCCGCGAAGAGTCGATGAAGCTGACTGACGAGTCCCTGGGGATAGCGCACCGTTAGCTACGACGAGCGCTTCCGCGGGGTCCGTCTCTTGAGGTGGAATTCGAAGCTCCACGTCCCGCCGCCCGCGCTGGCGGTCCCCTTTGAGACGAGTCCGTCGGCCCCCTCCTTTGCAAGGACAAGGTCGTTCTGCAGGAAGTTCTTGGCCCCCTTCTCGGAGGAGATCCTCACGCCGTCCCCCGCCTTCCTGGCCACCTCGTGCAGGACGAAGACGTCCTCGCCTGCGTCCTGGAAAGCGAAGCCCCTCCTCGTGACCTTCATGACCCCCGGGGTCCGGCCTGGGACGATCGTGAGGTGCTCAGCATAGAACACCTTCCCGCCTGCGCGGTCGTCATCGAACTGTATCACTTCTACCCCCTTCCCCCCAGGAGACTTCAGGCAGGTCATGCAGATGTCGGACACCGTGTTTCCGGTCTTCCCCGTCCCCCTCCAGTCTCCGATCGCAAAGTCGAACATCCCGACCGCTCCTGCTGGCTTTCCCTTCGCGTCTTTCATCGTTGGTTCAATCGATTGGCAGCCGTCTGATAAGCTTGTCCGGCGCCGGCGCGCTCGGACCTAGTCGACGAACTTCGGGAACGACGTGAGGACGAACCTCGGCTGCTGGAACTGCTTTACCAGCGACTTCACCTTCTTCTGGACGAACTCGGGGGGCTTCTTCCCCAGAACGATCAGCGAGACCAACTCGGCGACCGTCTCCATCTCTCCGGGCCCGTACCCCATCCGGGTGAGCTCTGAGGTCCCCACTCGGCCGCCTTCGTCGACGATTATGTTCGCCAGCTCCAGGCGCATGGACAGCGCCTTCAGCCTGCCGGGGTCGTACTCCAGCAGCACCTGGTGGGACTCGGAGTACCCCTTCGAGGCGCCCCTCACCTTCACCCCTTCATCCGCCAGGGCCTTCGCCAGCGTCTTCGAGTTCTTCACGACCGCCTGGGCGTATGCCTTGCCGTACTGCAGCATCTCGATGAGCGCCACTGCGAGCGCGGCCACCCTGTCGAGGTGGATGTTGTCGATTATGCCCGGGTGTATCTTCCCCGCGACCCGCTCGAACACCCCTTCGTCGTTGGAGAGTATGATTCCCCCCTGCGGGCCGGGGAAGCTCTTGTGGGTCGACCCGATCATGAGCGAGCACCCCTCTCGCAGCGGGTCCTGGAACTCTCCTCCCGCGATCAGCCCGAGGACGTGGGACGCGTCGTACACGCAGACCCCTTCGGCCTGGGCGGAGAGCTGCTTGGCGGGGTGGGGGAACGGGATGAAGCTTGAGCCGAAGAAGACGACCTTCGGGTCCTTCATGAGCGGGGCTGAGGCCCTCGCGTCTATGTTCACCGCCGTGTCGTCGTACGGGAAGTACCTGTTCTCGAGCCTGAGTATCTTTCCGAGGCCGAGGTGAGTGATCCCCGGATATCCGCCGTTCGCCGGGTCCACCGAGAGTATCTTGTCGCCGGGCTCGGTCAGGGAGAGGAGGACCGCCATGTCGGCGGTGTGGCCGGAGAGGGATTTCACGTCGGCATAACGGGCGTTGAACACCTTCCTGGCGAGCTCCTCGGTGAGCGACTGGAGCTCGTCGGCGAACTTCGTCCCCCGGTAGAACCTGTCAGGGGCGTTGTACCTGTTCCCAATGTCCGCCAGGAACATGGACCGCATCTGCTGGCTCCCGCGGTTTTCCGAGGGTATCAGGTTGAGGCATTCCTTGGTCCTCCAATCCTGATGCTGCCGCAGAGTCCGCTCCAGCCGTTCCGCGTATCCTGACATCGACTGCACCCCTATTTTCCTGTGGGTTTAAGCGATATGACGCAGGCCTACCCGAACCTGTACCTTACGCCGTGGCCGTCCCGCTCGGGGCCGAACTTCACCAGCTCTGGGGGCCCGATGGCCCCGCAAGTCCCGCAGGACACGCAGGCGACGTGGTCGAAGCGCAGCTGTGCGGCGCCTATGTCGTCCATGGAGACCGACAGCGCTTTTCCGCGGTTTCCCCCCTCGAGGCTCAGGTTGTGCTCGTAGAGGTCCTTGAACGAGGCGAACACCCCCTTCGGGGTCAGTATGGTGTAGCAGTTGGTCGGGCAGGCGGGGACCCAGGGCTTGGTGAGCGACTTCGACGCCAGCTCCGAGTCGACCTTGATGTGTGAGTATCCCGCGTCCTCGTCGTAGTTGAGCAGCCCGGTGCCGTCCTGTACCCTCGATATCGAGCTCTTGGCCGGGCGCGGGTCCTGCTTACCCTCGAACTTGAAGACGCTGGAGACCAGCCTTGTGGCGAACATCACCCTCGGGAGGGTGTGGTAGGTGAACGAGCTCTCCGAGACGAAGCTGTCCCTCCCGGAGCGCCCTACGTCTTCGTAGATCGGGGTGAGCAGGTCCTTGTACCTCGAAAGGTTCTTCGCCCTGAACGAGCCGGACGTGCTCGCCGAGAGGTAAGCCGACGCCGCCATCATCCCCGAAGAGATCGCGCGCCGCATGCCGTCGATCATCGGGCCGATCTTGACGAACGAGCCCAGCGCGTCCCCTGTGGCGAGGAAACCGTCAGCGTACGGCCGCTTCAGCATCGCCTTGAACCCCTTCGGGATGTTGTGCGCCGCGTACTCGACCGGGTCGGCGCCGTCGAGGAGCTCCGCGACCATCGGGTGCGCCTCGAATTCGTCAAGCACGTCGATGAGCTTTCCGACCTGGTCGAAGTGCTCGGTGGTCCGCCGGATGAGCGAGTCCATCGAGACGACGAGCCCGACGGACAGGGTGTCCTTGTTGGTGTAGACGAACGCCCCCCCTCCGATCTCCTGCATGAACTCCCCGAGGAAGAACAGCGCCCTCCCCTCCCCGCTGTGGACCCTGAACCTCTTCTCCAGGGTGCCGGGGTCGATCTTGTAGACCCGCTTTATCCCGTGGTACAGCTGCCTCGGTGTGAGCCTGTCCCTCAGCCCCGCCTCTGCCACCAGGCCGGAGGTGACCCCCGACGCGTCGATGACGAGCTTGGCGCGGAGCTCTTCGCTTGGGGTCCTGACACCCACCGCCGCACCGCCTTCCATGATGAGCCCTTCGGCGCTCGTGGAGGTGGATAGCATGGCCCCGGCGCTTACGGCCTGGTTGGCGAACCACCTGTCGAAGGGGCGCCTGAGGACCGAGTAGTCGTGCCCGGTCTCGAATGTCAGCGGGAACAGCCCCACCCTCGTCGGGAGCGAGGTCTTCGTCAGCTTGTAGTACCTGCTCGTCCCCTTGCGGTAATCAGGGGCGCCGAGGACGACCACTTCGTGCGAGATTATGCGCCTCTCCAGCGGGGCGGAAGACTCGAAGTCCGGGACCAGCTTGATGAACCCCCAGTCGCCTGGGAAGTCACCGTAGAGGACCCCGCCCGTCATGCTCCGCTCGCCGGGGACCCGCGCCTTCTCCATCAGGAGGACGTTCACCCCTTTGCGCGCCAGCGTCAGGGCTGCGGCTGAGCCGGCCGGGCCCGCCCCGACCACTATGACGTCGAAGTCAGCCAACGGCTCCCCCTCCCACCGCCGCGATGAGCTTCGGGAGCTCTTCGTACACGTCGCCGACAATTGGGTAGTGCGCTATCTTGAAGATCGGCGCGTCCGGGTCGGTGTTGATCGCGACTATCTTCGCTGAGTTCTGCATCCCGACCCTGTGCTGGAGGGCGCCGCTTATCCCGACCGCGATGTAGACCTTGGGCTTCACGGTGGTGCCGGTCTGGCCGACCTGGTTGTTCTTGCTTATCAGCCCCGCGAGCTCCTTCACTTCAGCGTAGATCAGGGCCCTGCTGGCCCCTATCTCGGCCCTGAGGTGGTACCTGGACTCGATGATCTCCTTCAGCTCGCGCGCGTAGTTGTACGCGTCTCTCGGGTCCCTCGGGGCCCCGGCCGCGTCTCTCAGGATCCCCATCCCAAGGCTGATCACGACGTCCGCGCCGCCTAGGTCCGGGACAGGGGGCGGGAGCTCGGTCACTTCGGTGACCTTCGCCGGGTAGACCTTCGGCTTGAACTCGACCTTCTCGGCCTTCCCCTTCCGGGCGGGGTCCGGCGCGAGCGGCGCGAAGCTCCCGGGGCGCACGGTCGCCATCTGCGGCCTGTGCCTTGGAGTGTAGATCCTCGCCAGCCTCGTGCCGAAGTCTGGGCGTATCTGGATGAGGAGGTTCTTGAACTGCCCGAGGGCCGGGTTGTTGTAGTCCTCGACCGCCAGCTGGACGTTGTCGGTCGCGAGCCCCGTCGGGACCCTGAACGCCACCCTCGCCGCTATGTCCTTCCCGATCTCGTTCGCGGAGAAGAGGAAGACGTACGGCCGCTTCTTCTCCACCATCGAGAAGATCGCGTCCGCGTATGCGAGGTTGAAGTAGACTGCGAGAGTCGGGTCGTCGGCTGACAGGACCGAGTCGGCCCCGTATTGGATCGCCTTCTTCTCCATCGCGTCCAGTCCGCTCCCGACGATCACCCCGACCACCTTCTGGCCGAGCTTGTCGGCGACGCTCCGCCCGGCGGCGATCAGCTCAAGCGAGTCCCTGGTAAGGTCCCCCTTCGTGTGCTGGAGGTAGACCCAGACGCCGGTGGGCTGCTCGCTCATTGGAACAGCTCCTTTGCGAGCGCCTGGACGTCGAACACCGCGACCGAGCCTCCGGACTTCAACGCGTCCAGCGACTGCTGCGGGAGGGTTCCCGCCAGGTCACCGGGCGAGTAGGGGCCGTACTTCTTGGATTCGAACTCGAACTGTTCAACCCGCTTGACGAACACGAGGGTCTCCCCGACCTTCTTCTGGACCGGCGGCTTGCCGATGTCGATCCCTGTCCCGACGATGGTGGGCGAGCCCGCCAGGCCGAGCCGCTTCGGGTCCGCGCCGAGGTCGTCGGCGGTCCACTTCGCAGCCTGCAGCACCTTCCCGCGGTAGTTCGATGCCCTGACGCGCTCGGAGTCCGACGCGGGGGCTTCGCTGGGCCTGTACTCGTGGGAGACCGTGAGCAGCGCAGGGAGCTGCATCTCCAGCTTTTGCGACAGGTATCCGATCTTCCTCTCTGACGTGAGGGTCCCGGACGCCGGGTCGAGCTGGAAGTCTTCGACGTAGGTGGCGTGCGGTATCGGCTTCCCCATCAGCTCGGAGACCCCTTCGGCCACCTGGGGGCCGACGCTCCCCGTCTCCCCGTCAGTCGTCTTCACCCCGGCCACAACCACGAACTTCGATACCCTCTCCTTCTCCGCCGCGAGCTCGGCCACCCCGGCGTCGGCCGTGATCTTCCCCTCCAGGAACCGCTGGACTATGCTCTCCCTGACCGAAGGGAGGTCGCTGTAGACTTCGTTGGAGATCAGGTTGGCCGCGTAGAGCTCTGCTGCCTTCGACTTCACGACATCGGAGTACCCCGTCTTCCGCATGGCGTCGGCCAGCTCGTCCAGGGGAGCGAGGTGCCGCTCCACCAGCTTCTTGACCCCGAGGGCCACGGCGTATGACGTGGCCAGCGTGTCCGACCCAGCCATCTTCCTGTCGCTCAGGACGTACTCCTCGTCGACCCCGCTCACTTCGGCGTCGTAGAGCGGCTTCATCAGCGGTATCAGCTTCATGTCAGGTCCCATGGATAGCGCTACTATCTTCCCGCCA
>JAFMAU010000061.1 GCA_029784825.1 Nitrososphaerota archaeon
ATCGAGAGCGCGCTCAAGATGGCGCGCGCCTACCACGTCGCGCGCGGGGAGCCCGACCGGCAGATCGTGATCGGGCGCTGGGGCAGCTACCACGGCAACACGCTGGGAGCGCTCGACATGTCGGGCCGGCAGCCGCTGCGCCGGCCCCCAGGTGTTTGAGCTCGTCCGAAGTGACGGCCAAAGGGAGGCCCTCCAGCAGCGGGACCCTGGAACCCGAGTTCCGCCCGATGAAGAAACCCAGGGAACGGTAATCGAGGTCAGAAAGAGCGCCCGCCGCGAGCTTGAACGAGACCCCGGCCACCCGGTTCGCGTCCTCGAGCATCCCGAACCTCGGCGTCAAACCGAGCACGGCGCAGGACACGTCCATGCCAGCGGTTATCTTGTTCGACCTGCAACCGAGCACGGAGTTCGCGTACACCACGGCGCTGGACTCCGCCCATGCGACGGTCTCTCCCTGCTTGGGGACGTTGCAGACCTGGTACTGGACGCAGGTCCAGCACCTCATGCCGCCGAGCTTCGAGTAAGCGTCGCATAGCCTGAACTGCTGCCTGGCGTACTCCTCCGGGATGCCGAAGCTCTTCCAGTTCTGCAGGTCTATGCTCGCCGGGTCCACCGAGGTCGGGACCGCGAACTTCCCGCCCGCGGACGCGAACCGCTCGAGCACGTCTACCCCTGCGTCGTGGAGGCTGCTGTAATGGGCCAGGACGTGGGCCGACTTTATCGGGACCAGGGCGTCGGCGCCGACCGCGTCTCCCACCTTTGTGACGATCTCCATGGCGAACTGCTTCGCCTCCCCATCTTCCCCTCTGAGCATCTTCTCCTGCGAGGAATCGAGGTGCATCCGTTCGCGCCGGGCGAAATCAGTTAAAAAAGGCGTCTCGGGTTCTCCGCCCGTTGAAGTTCTCGTACTACCTCCCCACGAAGCTCTCGTTCGGATTCGGCGCGCTGGACGGGGTCGGCGCGGAAGCCGAGGCCCTCGGCGCGACGCGGGCGTTCGTCGTCACAGACAAGGTCATGGTGAAGACGGGGATCGTAAAGAAGGTCACGGAGAAGCTCGGTACCGAGTTCGACGTCTACGACCAGGTCGAGGCGGAACCGCGGATCGAAGTCGCCCAGGGGGTCGCGGACAGCGTCAGATCGGGGAGCTACGACCTCGTCGTGGGCGTGGGCGGGGGGAGTTCAATGGACATGGCGAAGGTCGCGTCAGGGTTCGCGACGAACCCGGGCCCCGCCAGAGCGTACGTCGGGAACAGCCTGTTTGCGAAGAAGCCGCTGCCGTCGATAATGGTCCCCACCACAGCCGGCACCGGCGCAGAGCTGACGGTCACTTCGATGGTGACCGTCGACGGCCACAAGCAGTGGATAAACAGCCCTCTCCTCCTTCCTTCGGTCGCCGTAGTGGACCCGGAGCTCACGCTGTCGATGCCGCAGGGGGTGACCGCAGCAACTGGGATGGACGCCCTATGCCACAACACAGAGGCCTACCTGTCCGCCCTGGCCAGCCCAATCACAGATTCGGCGGCACTGGAAGGGATCCGGCTGATAGCCCAGAGCCTCGAAAGGGCTTACGACTCCGGGGGGGACCGCGAGGCAAGGGAAGCCATGAGTCTGGGCGCGCTCCTGGGAGGGATCGCCCTGCAGGCTAAGATGGTCTACGGCCACTCGATTGGATACACGATCGCCACCCGCTTCAAGCTCGCCCACGGAGTGTCGTGTGGGCTTCCGCTGCCATACGTGATATCGAACTACGCTGTGGCGTGCGCGCCGAAGATGAAGAAGCTCGCGGATGCTTTCGGGTTGTCCGGGACCGAAGACCCCGCTGAACTTGGAAAGGCCATTGGCGCCAGGGTGATGGCAATGGCTGCGCACCTGAAGATCCCGACTACCCTGGAAGCCCTCGGGGTCGCCGAAAGCGACCTCCCTGCCCTTGCAGACGAGTGCGTGACCATGTATCCTCGGCCCAACAGCCCGCTCGTCTTCGACGCGAAGAGCATGGCTGCCCTATACGGACGGATGTGGAAGGGGAGCCTCGACTCTTAGGCGACAAATCTTATACGTGCGGGCGGAGGGTGCGAGGCAGGAATCAACATGAAGATGCTCATCGAAGGGCAGCCTGCGGACGCCCAGGGGGCGGACGTGATCAAGGTGTCGAACCCGGCCACCGGGGAGGTCGTGGACTCTGTCCCGAAGGGGACGAGGGAGGACGCGAAGCGGGCGATTGACGCGGCGAGCGACGCGTACAAGGTCTGGTCGGAGAAGCCTGCGATAGAGCGGTCACGTACCCTTCTCAAGATAGCGGAGCTGGTGCGGGCCAACGTGGAGGACCTCGCGACCACCCTGACCCTCGAGCAGGGGAAGCCGCTGGGCGAAGCGCGCGGCGAGGTCAACTCGTTCGCGAACACCTGCGAGTACTACGCAGGGTTGATCGGCAGGGAGCGGGGGGCGCACATGCGTTTCTCGACCGGCGAGGGGTTCTTCATAGTGACGAAGCGGCCGCTCGGGGTTGTCGGCGCCATCCTGCCGTGGAACTTCCCCGTTTCGCTGATGGGATGGAAGGTCGCCCCAGGGCTTGCTGCGGGGAACACGTTCGTTGTCAAACCCGCGAGCACCACCCCGATAACTGACATCAAGGTGGGAAGCCTCATGGTGAAGGCGGGGCTCACCCCCGGAGCGGTCAACGTGGTCACGGGACCCGGCGCGGTGGTGGGAGAGGAGCTGCTGGACAACCCGAAGGTGGCAAAGATAGCGTTCACCGGGGAGACCGGTACAGGGCGGAGGATAATGGAGGGCTCGGCCAAGCACATCAAGCGGCTGACGCTGGAGCTGGGGGGGTCTGACCCCATGATAGTCTGCGACGACGCAGACCTTGAGCTGGCGGTGGAGGGCGCCGCCTGGGGGAGGTTCAGGAACTGCGGCCAGTCGTGCACCTCGGTAAAGCGGCTTTTCCTCTTCGAGTCGATCGCTGACGAGTTCATCAGGGCGTTCGCGGAGAAGGTGAAGACGATCAGGATAGGCAACGGGATGGACAAGGGGACCCACATGGGACCAGTCCACACCGAGGAGCAGAGGGCCAAGGTCGAGTCCATGGTCGAGGACGCGGAGAACAGGGGGGCCAAGGACCTCGTAAAGGGAGGGAGGGCGGCAGGGAACGGGCTGGAGAAGGGGAACTTCTACAACCCCGCGGTCCTCACCGACGTCGGGTATGACGCTCAGATGGCGAAGGAGGAGTGCTTCGGGCCTGCGCTCCCGATATTCGTCGTGAAGGACCTCGAGGAAGCCCTGGAGCGCGCCAACGACACCCCCTTCGGCCTGGGGTCGTCGGTCTGGACCAGGGACGTCGAGAGGGCGTACCACGCGGCCGAGAGGATACAGGCGGGGACCACCTGGGTCAACTCCCCGCCGATTTCGAGGGCCGAAGTACCGTTCGGCGGGTTCAAGCAGAGCGGGTTCGGGAGGGAGCTCGGGCTAGAGGGGCTGGACCACTACTACGAGACAAAGAGCATCCAGGTGCTCGAATACGCCAACGGCAAGAAGTGGGCGTTCCCGATAAGCTAGCGGCGCGGTGGACCGGCGCCGCGCCGGTCTTGTTAACAATCTTTTTAGTCGGTCGCGCCCCGTCGACGCACCGTATCCCGTTGAGCTCCCGGTTGACGGCGGCGCTGCTGCTTATCATATTCGTGATAGCGACCGTGGCCATGGGGCTTACCTTCGACGCCACCGGACTGGGCGGGGTGGGCGCAGGCGGGTTCGGCGGAGGAGGGAAGAGCTCGACGCTGAACGGGAAGTTCCCTCACCTTCTCGTGGAGGCGTTCTCCGTCCCCGGGGGGGAGCTGACGTTCACGTCAAGCCCAGGGTCGAACGATTCCCGGCGAGAGCCGATGACGAACCTCCTTTTCACGCTCACGGCCACCGAAGTCGCCCTGTCAAGGCTAGGAAGGCCGCTCACCTACTACGCGATCACCAACTCGTCAGGAGCCAGCTCCATCGCGGTGACGGCGGGGAACTATTCCATAGAAGCGGCGACGCCGGAGTTCAACTTCACGAGCCCGATCAGCTTCAGTGGGAACGCGACGACCGAGCTTGTCATCGTGGTTGCGCCTCAGCTGACCAGGTTGACTGCGCTGTCTGTCGTCAACCCCGACCAGTCATACGGCCTGCAGCCGGGAGGGTTGTTGTACGCAGAAGTGCAAGGCTCCTTCAGCTACGACAGGTACAGCCTCTACCAGGTGGTGGGGTTGGGCCAGGCTACGTTGCCGGAGAACGCATCCTACGCCGTATTCAGCATTCAGCAGCTGGAGATCAACGCCACCGTGGTAGGGTACTATAGCTCGCCTGGAGGGACGACCGTTGTGCTTTCCCCCAGCGGCCCATATGGAGCGCTCCCGACGACCTCCCTGGGGATCCTCGAATATGTGGCCAACTCGACGGTGAGGACCATTGACGGGTGAGATCCTGCTGGAGACCTGGCTGGCCGTCGCTGATGCGGCGGTGTTGGGCGCCGTTGCCGTGGGATACGCCCTGATGCGGAGGATCAGGCCCGCTGACTCGATGGACCTGAAAGAAGCGTTCGAGATGCTGGACCGGACGATCGCAAAGTTCCTCCCGGACCTTTCGCAGGGATACACCTGGGAAGAGGCCTTCGAGCGGATGAGGGAGGCGGGGGTCAGGACGGACTGGGAGAAGGTGCGGGGGAGGCTGGCGGCCTACGAAGCCTACAGATATGGAGGGAGAGAGGAGCCCAAGGCGGGGCAGGAGGACGTGATTTCTCTCGCGGTAAAACTGGGGAGTGGACTTGTTGGAAAGGGAACTAAAACAAAGAGTGCTTGACCAGGTAGGGAGGGTGGTCGTGGGGAGGGAGAAGGAGACGGAGCTCCTCTTGGTCTCCTTCCTGGCCCGTGGGCACGTCCTGCTTGAAGGCGTGCCGGGCGTGTCCAAGACCATCTTGGCGAAGTCGTTCGCCAGGTGCATGGGAGTCGAGTTCAAGCGCATCCAGTTCACGCCAGACATGCTCCCGATGGACATGCTAGGTGGCTTCATCTTCAACATGAAAGACCGGGAGTTCGAGTTCAGGAAGGGCCCGGTGTTCACCAACCTCCTCCTCGCAGACGAGATAAACAGGGCTCCCCCGAAGGTCCAGAGCGCGCTGCTGGAGTCGATGCAGGAGACCCAGGTGACGGTGGAGGGGCGGACCGAGCCGCTCCCGGACCCGTTCATGGTCATCGCCACCCAGAACCCGCAGGAGTTCCAGGGAGTGTACCCGCTCCCTGAGAACCAGCTGGACCGCTTCTTGATGCGCATCGAGCTTGGCTATCCGAACCTCGGCACGGAGTCGGCGATTCTCAAAAGGAACCTGAGCGACATGTCGACCACCCAGGTCGAGGTGGTGGTTGGCGTGGACGAGCTGGCGAAGTCCCTCCAGGAAGTGGCAAGCGTGAAGGTTTCGGACGAGATAGTAGACTACCTGGCGGTCCTGGGGCTGGAGACAAGGAAGGAGGGACGGCTCAGCCTGGGGGCGAGCCCGAGGGCGCTCGTCCAGCTGACGCACTGCGCCAGGGCTGTCGCGTTCCTGGACGGGAGGGACTACGTGGTCCCTGAAGACATCAAGGAAGTGGCGGTGTTCGTACTCGGACACAGGGTCAAGCTTGACCAGTCGGCGATCCTCGTCGGAACAGCCACGGACCCGCGGCAGGTCGTGCGCGACATCTTGACCAAAGTGAAGCCGCCACGATAAGGCTGACTCGGCGCGGGCGGGACCTCGTCGAGGCCGAAGTACTGGTCTCGGTCGTCGGGGGCTTGGCAGGGTTCGGGTGGGGGATGGCGCTCGGGTTCGCCCTCGCGGTGGTCACGCTCTTCTCGCTCTTGCGGGTGGCCGCTTACCCTAGAGAGGCGTTCGCCCTCACAGTCAACCAGTCAAGGTCGAGGGCGTTCAAAGGAGAGAAGGCGAGCATGGAGCTCCTGCTCGCGTCGGGGCGGGCCTCCCCGGTCGCCGAGCTCGAAGTAGTGTCCTTCCCCGACGGCCTCGAAGTGGCGATGGAAGGCGAAGGTCCTCGGCGGGTGCTTACTGCGACCTCGAGATACGCGGGCGTGTTCACCGGGCTGAAGGTGAGGGTCGGCTTCACGGAGCCTCTGGCGCTGTTTTCAAGGACCGAAGTCCGTGAGCTGGAGCTCTCCTTCGAGTTCCTCCCCGCCTCCCTCCTCGAGCGCAGGGAGCCCCTTATGGTCTCGGCAGCGATACTTGGCGACTACCCCGCAGGCCGGAGGGGGTTCGGCCAGGAGTTCTACTCGGTCGAGGTGTATGCGCCGTCCAGCAGCTCGAAAGACATACTCTGGAAGAGGTTCGCGAAGCTCCCGGGAGACGTGCTGATGTCCAGGGTAGGCGAGGCTAACATCCCCGAGAGGCTCACGGTCTGCTTCATGGAGCCGCGGGACAAAGACGAAAGGCGGACCCCCCGCTGGATGGACCTCGCATCCGAAGCGATAGCCAGGGTCGGCCTTTCAGTGATCTCGACCGGTACGAAGCTCAGGCTGATCCACACTGTGGACGGCTCGTCGACTTCGGCCGAAGCGAAGGACGTCGGCGAGCTCGCGTCCGCCCTCGTAGGCTTGTGGGGCGACCACGGCCCGAAGGACAGGACGAAGGACGGCCCGGCGTCGGCTGACCTGATAATCGCGCCCGAATCCGAGGCGTCGACCCCTGAGGTCATGGGCGCGGTCATGGAGAAGCCCGCAGTGCTTCTGGCATGGGGGTCGCAGAGGAAGGGGGCGAGGGTCGCGGGCGTGGTCTTCTTCACCGGGCAGGAGGACGTCAGCGGGCTGGTAGCGGGGGTGCTGAGCAGGTGACGCGGACGAACCTAGCCGTCGCAATCGCGGCCGCAGCGGGACTCCTCGCTCTTGACGTCAGCCTTGCTGCGAGCTTCCTGCAGTCAGACATCTTGCGCCTCGCGTCCAGTTTCGAACTGGCGGTGTTCGGCGCGCAGTTCGTAAAGACAGTGCTGGTACTGGGGGTGAAGCGGATACGCAACGGCGGCCCCTCGCTCGCCGTGGACATCTATGGGGCCGAGGCGCTTGCGATGCCCGTCCTGCTCGCCGCGTCGTTCGCGGTGGGCCTCGGGCCCGTTGGGTCGCTGCTTACCCAGCTCTTCCTGGGCTGGATGGCCGGGGTGGCTTTCGCGGGCCTCCCGTACGCCGCTTTCAGGATCGGAAGGTCGATGGCGAGGTCGGCGCCGCTGTCTTCGGTCCTCCCAGCCGCGGTCGCAACTTCAGAGTTCGGGGTCCTGTTCGTAAGCGCGGCGGCTACGGCGGCAAAATCGCACACGGGGCTGGCAGGAGTGGCAGGAATCGCGGTCTCCGCGCTGCTCGGAAGGGGATCGGTTGTGTCGGGAGGCGCGCTGACCTTCGCCGCTCTCGCCGACGTCTATGGATCTTTACTGCTCTACGCGGTCCTCGGCCTCGGCGCTGGCGTTATGCTGAGCAGGGTGAGGGGGTTGGCCATGTCGGTGGCGGCAACCGCGGTCACCCTGGTGTGGGTGTTCGCCCTGCTGCCGCTGGCCGGGACGCCGATAATCTTGCTGCTCCCCCCGAGCATCGCAGTCGCCGGGGTTTCGTGGTGGATCGCCCGTGGGCAATAAGATACTGGCCGTGCTCGCGCTGGCGCTGCTGCTCGCCCCAGCCTCCGCGCTCGCGCAGTCCGTCACCTACTCCCCCGTGATACCGATCGGAATCGGTTTCGGCCCCCTGAGCATCGTACCCGTGAGCGTTGGGTCCCCTGTGTTCGCCTCGGGCGACTCGCTCTGGGTGAGATCGTATGAAACGTCGTCTTTGCTGCTGCTGTCTCTGCTGGCTCCGAACGGCACCCTGACGCCGAGCGCCTATCTGGGGCCGGGCGGGCTGGTGAGCCTTTACACGTTCGGAGTTGGCGACTCCCCAGGACAGTGGACCCTCGAAGCGACTGTCGCATCTACCGGGGAGAGCAGCAACACCACTGTGACGCTCCAGGCTCCCACGCAGGGACTGACTCCTGCCTTTTCGGGGGCGACCCTCTCGAACAACAACCTGGCCCTCGGCTTCGACCTCCCCCCCACCCCAGCCTACAACATCCAGGCGTGCAGCGTCGGTCCTTTGGTGAACACCACGTTGACATTCCGCTTCCCGGCGAGCCTCGGCGGGTCGATGGTCGTGGCCGTCTCGGGGAACAACGTCTCCGTCAGGACCTCGCCGGCGCTCTCCCCGTTCAGCTTCTGGTTCGAGCTCTACTCGCTCCGGGGGTACTATGAAGGCGGAAGCCTGGTCTACACGTCCACCCTCGCGGCAGACTCGGGGGTGGGGAGCGGAGGTCAGTCCGGCACCGCACAGTCCATCGAGCTGAACGACCAGCTCTACCTCAGACCGGGGCGGTACGAGCTTCTCGCGTTCGTCAACGGGCCGTCTGGGCTCAGCACCTACGAAAGTCAGCTGCTGAACACCGGTTCCCCCCCATGGATCCCGCTGGACGGGTGCACCGAGCTCTCCACCGTCACCGCCTCGCAGTTCGTCATGAACACGAACCTGGACGGCCCGAGCTCGACGTGGCCCAGTTTCCTGATCACGATGTTCGATTACAATGGGATAGACAATTTCACGATCACCCGCATCCCCACCACGGAGGCGAGGATCGACGTCAGGAGCGCGACCCAGGATGAAAGGCTGGCCGGAGTCTCCTTGAGCGCCAGCGGCCAGGGGATACAGTCGTGGGAGCAGTTCGCGAGCGGGGTGTACATCATCGGGTCAGCGTTCCCGATGAACGTGACGGTGGGGGTCGACTTCGAAGGGATCGTGCAGCAGACCTTCTCGGTCACCGTCGCGTCTCCAAACTCCGCCACGACCCTGAAGGTCCCGGTCGGGACGGTCCACGTCCTCACCTCGGCGCAGGGTGCTCCGGTGGCCAACGCGAGCGTCGTGGCGACCCCGCTCGCAGGGCAGGGCTCTGATCTCCCGACATTCCACACGAGCGACGCGGGGACCTTGACGCTCTTCCTCCCGCCCGGGGCGTACAACCTTACGGCGTCTTCTTCCGGCGGCACCTCCACCGTGAGCGTGACTGTCTCCGCTGGAGGTTCGGTGTTGGAGACCATCGACCTCGGGTCCGCGGCATTCCCATACGTCGTCTACCTGGCGGCGGCCATCCTGGCGGTGGGAGCGGCGCTGAACTTGCTCGTTTGGCGGGCCTATTTTGCGAGGAAGGCCGCCTACAGAGAGGGGAGAGTTTCGTGAGAACCCTCGGTGGGTTTAAATCCGCTACCCGGTCCTGAGCGCCTGATGGCGGGTCCCTCCGACGCTGTGATGATGATCGCCGCCGTGCCTTTCTTCGAAGGGCTCGACGAGAAGACCCGCAAGGCGATCGCCGCGGAAGGGAAAGAGGTCTCATTCAAGCCAGGCGAGATGATAGTAGGAGAGCGGGGGCTTGGCGTGGGGTTCTATCTCATCCTTGACGGCACCGCAGAAGTCCGCAAGGGCGGCAAGGTCCTGACAAAGCTGGGGAAAGGGGAGTTCTTTGGAGAGATGTCGGTCATAGACGGCCAGCCCAGGTCGGCGGACGTTGTCGCTTTGGGAGACACCCGGTGCTGGGTCCTGCCGGCGTGGAGCTTCTCGGGCCTCATAAAGGGACACCCGGAGGTGGCCATTCCCATGCTCAAGGAGCTCACGAAGCGGCTCAGGGCAGCGCAGAGCTCGCCCTCGGCCTGAAGCAGAACCTCTCTTGAGGCAACGGTGGGATCTTGAAGCTTGGGCTGAGCACCTGGTCGCTCCTCGGCATTGACGTTTACTCTGCGGTGAAATCCATCGGAGACGCGGGGATCGGATACGTAGAGCTCTGGGGAGAGTTCCCGCACGCCTACCCTGGATGGGTCGACGAGAAACGGCTGCGCGACGCGCTGTCGCCGTATGGCATGACCGTGTCGGTGCACGCCCCATTCACCGACCTCAACCCCGCGTCCCCCGACCCCGAGCTGAGGAAGGCCATCGGAAAGGCGCTGGTGAGGTCGGTAGAGATGGCGGCGAGGATAGGGGCGAGCATTATGACGGTGCACCCAGGGAGCGTGCACAGCGAAAAGCTCGTGGGAGGGTCCGCGGAGGCAGCCATAGCCACCATCAAGGGGATGGTGGAAGCCGCGGGAGGGGCGCTGTCCGTGAACGTGGAAAACCAGGCGAAGAGCACGTCCATGTACCACTACCCGCTTGGGAGCACTCTGGAGTCTCTCGAGGAGCTGTTCGCGGGCGTCGGGGGGGCGAAGTGCACGGTCGACACAGGCCACGCCCACGCGAGCGGTTTGGACCCGAAGGAGGTCTTGGACAGGCTCGGGGCCAAGGTGACCGAAGCCCACCTGAGCGACAACTCAGGGACGGCTGACGACCACCTGATCCCAGGCCAGGGGAGCGCGCCGCTGGAGGGATTCATGAAAAGAGTCGCGGGGACGGACGCGCTCGTCTGCCTTGAGCTCAACCCGCACGTGTATGGGGAGCGGGAAGTGGTGCGGGGGTTCGAGGCCACCAGGGCGAAGTTCGAGCGGCTGCGCTGACGAGCATTCGCAGACCGGGCAACATCTAAATAGACTTCCCGGGCGCCGATGAAAGAAAATGGCCCA
>JAFMAU010000062.1 GCA_029784825.1 Nitrososphaerota archaeon
CGAGCTCGGGAGGTACGTGAAGGCCGGGGGGCTGGCCTTCATGACTTCGCAGTGCATTGGGGGGAGGGTGGACCTGAGCGTGTACGACACCGGGCGGGACCTCATCCATGCGGGGGTCGCGCCGCTGGACGACATGCTCTCCGAGACCGCCCTCGTGAAGGCAATGTGGGCGCTGGGCAACTCGCGCACGGCCGCGAAGGCGAGGGAGCTGATGGCGTCCGACGTCGCGGGAGAGACGACGTCCAGGACCTTCCCAGGGTGAAGATATGCCGTCGAGCGCGAAGGCGGGGCTGCTTGTCGGGCTGGAGGTCCATCAGCAGCTGGCGATCCCGACGAAGCTCTTCTGCGCCTGCCCACCGGTCAAGACCGAGGAGTTCCCCTATCAGTTCGAGAGGAGGCTCAGGCCGTCGCAGAGCGAGACGGGGAGGCTGGACCCGGCCGCGGTTTTCGAGTATTCGAAGGGGAAGTCGAACAGGTACTTCTGGTCGCCCGAGTCGTCCTGCCTAGTGGAGGCGGACGAAGAGCCCCCGCATCAGATCAGCTCCGAGGGGCTGGAAGCGGCGCTTCTGGTCGGCTCCGTCCTCGGCGCGCACATCGTGGACGAGGTGCACGTGATGCGGAAGATAGTCATCGACGGCTCCAACACCGGGGGGTTCCAGAGGACGGCGGTGGTGGGGCTCGGCGGGGCGTTCGAAGCGGACGGCGACACCGTGGGGGTGCAGTCGGTCACGCTGGAAGAGGACGCGGCGAGGATCATCGGCGAAGACCAGGGGTCGCGACACTTCGGCCTTGACCGGCTCGGAGTGGCTCTGGTCGAGGTGGCGCTGGACCCGGTGGACGGAGACCCCGAGCACGTAGGGAAGGTCGCGCTCCACCTCGGGAGGCTCCTGCGCGCCACAGTCAAGGCTGCCAGGGGACTGGGGACCATCAGGCAGGACCTGAACGTGTCCCTTTCCGGCGGGAACGTCGTAGAGGTGAAAGGGGTTCAGAAGCTAAACCTCCTCCCGAAGGTCGTGGAATACGAAAGGAGGCGGCAGGGGATGCTGATTCAGGTGGCAGGCGCCCTGAGGGAGAAGGGGGTGGCGGCGGTCCGCTGCCGGCACGGCGAAGTGACCTCGCTGCTCGCAGCGACCGGGTCAGGAGCGGTCAGGCGTGCGGTGGGTGACGGAGGCGTCGTCTGCTGCGTGGCTGCGGAGGGGCTGGCGGGGCTCCTGGGATGGGAGCCGGAAGCCGGAGTCCGCCTCGGCAAGGAGGTGGCGGAAGTCGCGCGGGCCGGCTCGCTGGGAGGGGTGATACATTCGGACGAGTTCGAGAAGCAGGGGGTGTCGGCAGCGGAGAGGCGCGCCCTCGAAGACTCCCTGCACGCGGGTCCGGGCGACGCCCTGATACTGGTCGCCGGGAAGCGCGAAGTCGTCGACAGGGTTGTCCCGGCGGTCGAAGCGAGGCTCGCGCAGGCGCCTTCGGGAGTGCCGGCGGAGACCAGGGCGGCGACCGACGCCGGAGAGACGAGGTACATGCGGCCCAGGCCTGGGGCGCACAGGATGTACCCGGAGACGGACATACAGGACATCCTGGTGAGCTCAGGCACCAAGGAGCGGCTGCTGAAGGCGGTCCCCGAGCCCTGGACCACCATCGTTGAGCGGCTCCAGAAGAGGTACTCCCTTAGCCGCGACCTGGCGCTGAAGCTGTACGATTCCGAGGAGGCATCAGACTTCGAGCCTCTCGCAGCTAGGATGAAACTGGAGCCGTCGTTCATCGCGTCCGTCCTCGTCGACCTCCCCGCGCGGCTGGAGAGGGAAGGGGTGCCGGAGTCGGGGCTGGGCGTGGGAGTCCTGGTCGCGGCGCTCGAGGCGGTGGACCAGGGGAAGGCGGCGAAGGAGGCTGTCCCCGACATCGTCAGGGCAGCGTCCGAAAAGAAGGTCGGCGTCGCGGAAGCGATACGGGAGCTTGGGCTGAGCGCGGTCGCGGAGTCGGACGTGGAGCGGGTCGTGAAGGTGGTGGTCGCCAGGGAAGGTCGGCTGATAGCCGAGAAGGGCGAAGGGGCTTTCTCACCGCTCATGGGCGAAGCGATGAAGGAGCTCCGGGGAAGGGCCGACGGGTCAGCCGTGGCCCGGGTGCTGCGTAGAGAGCTGGAACGGGCGCTGGGGAACTAGCTTCGACGGGAAATTAGGCTCTCCGTTCTTATATAGAGCACCGACGCCGGAGACCCTGCCCAAGGTGACGTGGCCATGATGCTCGGTTACCCATTCGACCTTTACCTCGGACTCACCGTGGGGTTCTTCACCACACTCGCCATTTCCTCCATCCTGGACAAGTTCGGGGACGCGATGTTCGAGAGGGGGGTAGCACGCCCCTTCTTCCTGGGGAAGCGCAGGCTCCACCACAGGAGCGCGCTGAAGGCCGTCCCCGTCGCCTACCTCGCCATGGCCTCGATGATCCTCGTAGGGATGGTCAAGATCCAGTGGGGGCTCTTCTGGACGGGGCTGGCAGGGACTTCGCTGGTTTTGGTGGACTGCCTGATGCTGGACATGACGTTCGACTACGTGCGCCAGGGGAGGGGATGGGGGGTCCTGCGGCACGAGCTGGTGTACCTCGTGGTCCCGATGTACGCCTTCGTCGCGTTTCTGCGCTTCGCGATCTAGCCCAGGGCTTCGTCGGACGACATCGCTTCCTGCACCATCGAGGTCGAACCTCCTAGGCGACGTCCTTCAGGCTGTAGTGTCCGGCGGCTCTTGGGCTCAGCTTCTTCATGGTCGCCTCCAGCAGGGCCTTGGTGGGGCTCCCCCTTGTCTCGTAACGGGTCGCCTTCAGGGCACCAGCGAGGTTGGCCCACTTCGCCGCTTCGACCACGCCTGCGCCCTTGCTCACGTAGCTCGCCAGCACCCCAAGGAACGAGTCGCCGCTTCCGGTGCTGTTGACTGCCTTCATCCCCAGCAACGAGAGGTCGACCCCGCTCAGGCGGGTCGTCCGACCGGCGCCTGCGACGACACACCCGCCTTTCCCGGAAGTCGCCACCACGGTCATGGTCGGGGAAGCCTGCCGGAGCGACTCCGACGCCTCCGCGGGATTCGTCCTCCCGCCGAGCCTCGCGAGTTCTGCCTTGTCAAGGACCAGGATGTCCGCTGCGCTCATCATTCCCGCCAACGATTCCCTTCCTTCCCTGACCCTGACTCCGGGGCTGTAGATTATCCGAGCCCCAACCCGCTTCGAAGTCTCGGTCGCCGCCACTGCGACGTCCGTCGGACTGTCCACCACGACCAGCATGGAGGTCCTGGCGAGCACCCCCTTCGGCCCCGGGAGGGCCAGATGCGATGGCTGGATCAGCCCGTTGGCCCCGAAGAGAGAGTGTATCGACTTCTTCCCTTCGCGGTTGACCAGGATGTAGGCCCTCCCTGACGCCGACCCCTGAATCTTGACCAAGCCGTCGGTCACCACCCCTTCCTTCTTCAACTCCCTCACCTGGCGTTTGGAGAGGTCGTCCGACCCGAGGGCCCCTACGATGGCTGCCTTCCCTCTCCCCAGCAGGCGGGCGGCCGCAACCGCCACGTTGGCACCCTTCCCACCCGAGAACTCTTCCACGTTCCTTGCCTGGACCTGTTCCCCCAGGCCAGCGAAGCTGTCTTCGAATATGCTGGTGTCCCAGTTGATGGCCCCCATTACAGTGAGGAGGCCGCCGCTTTCTTTCCTGCCCTCCTTCCCTGACAGTGGCGCAGCCAACCTAACTCAGCTGTCTGACTCCAAGCCGCGTCCTCACTTGTATGTGGAGGTCCCCCACTTCCGCAGGGCGACCCTCAGCTCGGGGCTCCTTTCGGCGCACTCTTCGAGCGTCCTTTTCTCCAGGTAGCCGTCGATGGCATCACGGAGGGCCTTCGACCCAGCTCTCCCCCCGTCGGGGTGCCCCCAGATGCCGCCGCCGAGCTGGACCACTATGTCAGTGCCGAGGATGTCAAGGAGAGGGTAAAGGAGTCCCACGTGCAGTCCGCCTGAGCTGACAGGGAGGAGCGGCTTCATTCCATACCAGTCCTGCTCCAGGTCCCACCCCAGGCCTGGGCTCTTGTCACCATGGACCTTGTCCCGGAGTGCGACGACTTCCTCCTTCGTCGCCTCCAGCTTGCCAATCGCCGTGCCGATGTGCAGCTGGTCCACTCCCACGAGCCGAGCCGTCTCTGCCAGGACTGCCATGGACATGCCCTGCGTCGGGCTCCTGGTGAACGCGGCATGGAACGCGCGGTGGGCGTGGATTGCCAGGTGGAGGTCGCCGCAGACGTCGCGCATCGTCTCCAGAGCCGCCCAGCCCGTCGTGCATATGTCGATCATGACGAACTCTCCTCCGAGGTCGTGCACCAGCTTCGCGCGCCTCTCCATCTCCCGGGTTTCAGCGGTTATGTTGATCAGGTAGCTCTTCCTCTCGCCCGTCTCCTTCTCCGCCTTGTCCCTGTACCTGTATGACAGCTTCGCTCTCCTGGAGAACGGATTGAAACCCTGGTCAGTCAGGTTCTCGTCGTCCTTCAGGAGGTCCAGTCCCCCGCTCCACGCCTCGTAGCCGTGCCTGGCGTGCTCTTCGACGCTCAGGCCCAGCTTGGGCTTGGGGACAGAGGCGGTGAGCGGGCGTCTTGGGACCTTCATGAAGCGCCTTATCCCGGGGGCGCCGAACTGCGGCCCCCCGAAGCTTTCGACGAGCTTTCTTGGCCATACGACGTCCACCAGGCGTAGCCCTGCCACGGCCTTCATGCTGAACACGTTCCCCGCGATCGAACTCAATATCTGAGGCATGTTGCCTTCCTCAAAGAGCTCCTCCGGGTACGAAACGCGAACCAGGTCGCCCGCAATGTCGTACGCCATGGCCATCATCTTCCTGACCCTGGGGGTCAGGGTGGTGAGCGTCGTCCATGTCCCCACGCTGCTCTCGGAAGCGACCCTGCCGGCGGCGTCCTCCATGGTGAAACCGGGAGAGGGCGTCACCCTGAAGAGGGCGACGAGGTCGTCCTTGGCGGGTCTGCCGTTCAGGTCGACAAAATCGTGATACCATTCGACCTCCTTTTCGTGCGCCCCAAGGAGCGCCTTTGGCTTGATTACCATGCAAAGGGGACTCAGTTCTGTGATATACGGCTTACTGCGGGGCGACCTGGTGTCCTGGAGAAAGAGATTTGAGACTCCCGGAGCCATCGCGAGGCGTGGGGACCAGTTCTATAGAATCCACCTACCTTCAGATCAGGAGCATGGAGGTAAGGGGGGCGGGGAGAATCGCGAGGGCGGCGGTTTCCGCCCTCAGGGACTACTGCGACAAGGGCAAATTCTCATCGACCAGAGACCTCTACCGAGGGCTCTCCGCGGCGGGCGAGAGGCTGAAGTCGGCGAGGCCTACAGCTGTCTCCCTCCCCAACGCCGTCAACTACGTCCTCGCTGCCGCCGGTAGGAGCGAGGCGAAGGGAGGACAGGTCAGAGAGGCGACCAAGGAAATCGTGGCAGCGTGCGACGGATTCATCTCCGAGAGCTTGAAAGCCACGAAGGTTATCGGAGAATATGGCGCGAAGAGAATCGCGGACGGAGACGTGATCATGACGCACTGCAACAGCGAGGCTGTCACCGCCGTCATCGCGGCGGCCCATGGTGCCCGAAAGAGGTTCGAGGTGATCGCGACGGAGACGAGGCCTAGGTTCCAGGGGAGGATAACGGCCGCGGCCTTGGCGAAGTTGGGGGTCGATGTCACCCTGATACCGGACACAGCGGTGAGGGTTCACATGCGCAGGGTGGACATGGTGATTGTCGGGGCTGACGCCATAACGGCAAACGGGGCTGTAGTCAACAAGATAGGGACCTCCCAGGTTGCCCTGGCAGCCCATGAGCGCAAGGCGAAGTTCTATGTGGCAGCCGAGACATACAAGCTGAGCCCGGCGACGATGCTCGGGGAGCTTGTGGAGATCGAGCAGCGGAGTCCGTATGAAGTGGTGCCCAAGGCATGGGCGAAGTCGAACTCGAAGGTCAAAGTGGCGAACCCCGCGTTCGATGTGACCCCACCCGAATACATCGACCTTTTGATCACGGAGAGGGGGCTTTACCCTCCACAGGGTATGGTCTTCCTGATGAAGGAACTGTACGGCGAAGCAAGGGCTCCTCTCGCCTAGCCCCCGGCAAATCGCAGTTCGCAGGAGGGTGCTTCCCATCGCCTCCTCGGAATCTACGTGGAGCTCAGAAAGGATGGAATCTGGCTCTCACAGGTCGAAGTACATGTAGAACTCGTACGGGTGCGGCCGTGCCGCGACCGCCCTGTACGCTTCCATCTCGAGCTCCATCATCACGTCGACCAGGTCCTTCGGGAAGATCCCGTCGAGGAACCCCCTGTCGCTTTCCAGGCTCTCGACCGCCTCCTTCAGGCTCCCTGGTAGCTCCCCCACCTTGAGGGAGCGCCTCTTTTCAGGGGTGAGCTTGTAGATGTCCTCGTCGACCGGGTCGCCCGGGTCGGTCTTCTTCGCTATCCCGTCCAGTCCTGCCGCTGTGATGGCCGCGAACGCGAGGTAGGGGTTGCACGACGGGTCAGGCGTCCTGAACTCGACCCTCTTCGCCCCTTCGGACCCTTTCTCGTACGCAGGGATCCTGACGTTGGCGGACCTGTTCATCTTGCTCCAGGCGATGTAGACCGGGGCCTCGTATCCCGGAACGAGCCTGTGATAGGAGTTGGTCGTGGGGTCCACCACCGCGCAGAGCGCCCGGCTGTGGGACATTATCCCTCCGATGTAGTACCTTGCCGTCTGGCTGAGCTCGGCATACGGGTCGCCCGGGTCGTAGAACGCGTTCTTCCCGGACTTCCAGAGGCTGGAGTGCACGTGCATCCCCACGGCGTTGTCGCCGAAGATCGGCTTGGGCATGGTGGACGCGATGAGCCCCATCCTGGCCGCGACGTTCTTGGTCACGAACTTGTACGTCATGGTGCTGTCCGCCATGGTGACGAGCTCGTCCCTGTAGACGTCGATCTCGCACTGGCCGGCGGTCGCCACCTCGTGGTGGTGGGCGTTGCTGAGCACCCCGAACCCGTCGCGGAGGTAGTTCACGCAGACCCCCCTGTAGTCGCTCAGGGTGTCTACCGGCTGCGCGGGGTAGTAGCCGTCCTTGAACCTGATGGGGAAGTTGGTCCCTCGCGCCTCGGTGGCAGCCTCCTTCGACGAGATCCGGAAGCCAGAGCCGAACGGGTCGTTCGCCTCCCAGGTGACGCTGTCGAAGACGAAGAACTCTACCTCGGGGCCCCAGAGGGAATCGGTGAACCCGGCCTCCCGGATCTTGGCCTCGGCGACCTGGGCGACGTGCCTGGGGTCGCGGCTGAACCTCCCCCGGCCGAACCCTCCCCTGACGTCGCAGATGAACCTCGCAGACTTCACGTCGCCTTCGGTCCACGGGACGACCCCGTATGTGCTCGGGTCGGGGACGAGGAGCATGTCCGATTCGTGGATGTCGACGAACCCCTTTACGGAGGAGCCGTCGAGCTTCGCCACCCCTTCAGAGAACATCCCGATCTCCATCATCTCGGTCGGCATGGTGACGTGCCTCAGCCTTCCGGGGACGTCGGTGAACTGCAGGTCGACGAACTTCACCCGGTCAGCCTTCAGTAGGCCGAGGGCCTGCTCCGAGGTGAAGCTCCGCTTCACGAACCGCCCGTCTTCCGTCACTTTGAATGTCAAACGCTATGAGGGACCTTCGCAAACAATATAAACCAAAGCGGAAGAAAGTTGGAAATGTAGCTGATTGGCGCCACAGAAATCGGACTTTCGTCCAGTTGAGAGTGCAGCGGAGAAGCGCGGGGCTGGACAAACATTCGACGACCTCGACCTCAAGATACTGAGGGTCCTCCTCACCGACTCGAGGGCGTCGGCCAGGGAGATCCACTTCAGCCTCGGCGTGTCGACCTCGACGATAACCGCGCGGATGGGACGGCTGCGCGAGCGTGGGATCATCAGGGGGTTCACCGCGTCCGTCGACTTCCAGAAGCTGGGGTACGAGCTCACCGTCGTCACCGAGATACACGTCTCGAAGGGGAAGCTCTTCGAGATGGAGCGGGAGATAGCGAAGGCCCCGGGGGTCTGCGCGGTCTATGACGTCACCGGCGAGATAGACGCCATCGTGATATCAAAGTGCAAGGACAGGGAGGCGCTCAGCCGCTTCACGAAGGCGCTCCTCGCCATGCCGTTCATAGAGCGGACGAACTCCCACGTCGTGCTCACCACTGTGAAAGAAGACTTCCGGCTCCCCATCTAGGCTTTAATTACCGCCCCCTCCCCTTCCGCACTCCCATGACGAAGATCAGGGTCCGGGTCGGGAGCGCCGAAGCCGAAGTCGAAGCCGAGCCGGAGCACCTGCTGGAAGCGATCGCGCTCATCCCGGAGGTCGCGGCGAAGCTCCCCGCCGCCGGCCGCGGCGCCTCTGCCGAGCCGGCCTCTCGGCCGGAGCCCACAGCCGAAGCGCCAGACAGCCGAGTCCCTGCCGAGTTCCCGGCCGTCGCGCTCGAGAAGGGGGACTCCCTGGCGGACGTGATAGGGAAGTTCTTCGCGGGCCCGTGGGGAAGGGACAGGAGGAAGCTTTCAGACGTGCGGGAGGCGCTACAGTCGTACGGCCTGAACTACCCCAAGCAGTCGGTCGCGGTGGCGCTGCTGAGGCTGGCCAAGACGACGAAGATCAGGCGCTTCAAGGCCGAAGACGGGGAGTACGTCTACACGTCGGCCACGGCAGTGGCCGCCTACCAGCAGGCCGCTGACCAGAGCCATCTGGAACTCGCGCCCGCCCAGCAGGATTAGCTGCGCCGGGTCCCTGTTCTGTTTCGCGATATTCATTTAAACAGACCAGGAAACGTGGGGGGAGAGTAGCGCTACATGTCGAGCGAAAGAGAGCTTAGGGTGCAGGTCAGCTATGGGGAAGACCGGACGGAGTTTTCGGGCTCCCCCGAGGTCGTGATGAGGTCGCTGCACGAGTTCGTCTCGAAGATGATCCCCAACATGGACCTGGCCCGGGTCATCAGCGTGAACTACTCCCTGAACGACCTGATACAGATGTTCAAGGAGTACGTCAGGGTCACCCCCGAGGGTCCCAGGGTCTGGACCCAGGACAAGAAGCTGAGCGACAGGGACGTCATCACGCTGCAGCTCGTCGCTGCGAAGATTGCGAGCCAGAGCGGGAAGATGCAGTCGGACGCGATGAGCGTGGGCGACATCGAAGCCGCCACGGGGCTCTACCCGAAGACCATAAGCTCGAGGCTGAGCGAGCTGACAAAGTCCGCCCATGTGGAGCGGATCGACTCCGACCAGGGGGGGAAATACCGGGTGACGACGGTGGGGACGAACCGCCTCGCCGAGCAGCTGTCTAAGAAGTTCCGGCCTGCCCCTTGAAGGGGTACTTCTGCACGTACTGATAGTTCCTCATGCTCCCGTCCCTGAACAGGGACCCTTCCCTCACCAGGTCCACGAGCGTGTGGGAGACCGCTGTCTTGTCGTAGTGGTACCCCCTCCTGCTCATCTCTTCGTGGACTTCTGAAAGCGAGCGGGGTGACGCGAACCAACCCTCCTTCCACATGGTTGTGATGACGCTCCTGCTGGTCTCCCCCTTCCTCTCGTCCGGGCGGGTGTCCTGGGATTCGACGAGGGCCGGCTCTTTCGACGCCATCCCGGCGAGGACGCTCTCGACCGCCTGCTGCACCCTGTCCTCTCTCGTGTTGATCTCAATCTCCCATGCTCCTCTCTTCAGCCTGACGGTGACCATGGGGTGCTGTTCGCTTTCGGACAACTCGATCTTGTTGCGCTTGTTGTCCAAGATGCCCGTATTTGAACTCGTGAGGCTCACTTCGCCCTGGAGCGCGGCCTGCAATCTGCGCAGGGACGCATGAGACGGAGATTTAAGTTGATTGGCCATGTTGCGCAGGTGTTGCGCAATACTTATCTACCTTTGTTGCGTAGTCCATGATGCGCAAGATGGCCATCACAACACTCCCGCCGCTGCAGGATGAGCAGCTCGCCGTCCTCGACTCCCTGACGAGGGAGTTCGAAGAAGCGTTCGCCGAGCTGGCAGAGAGCGCCGAAAGGGAGCTCTCCGGCAAGCCGTTCATCTTCAGCAGCTACGGCAGGGAGCTCTATCCGTACTTCGAGACGACCGACGCGAACCTGGTCCCTGGGTGCATAATTCCCCTCAAAGAAGGGCGGCCAATCGCGTCAGTCGACTCGACGTGCGTCCTGGTGGGCGAAACCTCCAGGGGGGCGCTTTACGCTGCGCGGACTGCGGTGGGGATCTCGTACGAAGGCTCCCTGAGGCGGTTCTTCCGGCTGGGGCCTATCATGGTCTACGCGAGCTCTTCGGGGCTCAGCGGCCTTACCTCGCGGCTCCAGTCGTCGGAGCTGGACCTGCTGCTGTCAGACCACGCGGTGGCGGAGCGCTACATTCGCAACACGGTGGAGCGCAGGGTGATAGACGCGCT
>JAFMAU010000063.1 GCA_029784825.1 Nitrososphaerota archaeon
TCCCCGGTGACCCTCGACAAGATTCGGAGGTTCCTCGAGCCTGTAGAAGTGACAGCGCACGGCAGGTACACCCGTAAGGTGAAGCTCCCCAAGGAATGGGCCCAGGAGATCCGACAGATAGAGACGGAGGCAAGGAAGGGCAAGGCGAGGGGGGCCGGGGGGGCCGTCACCCCCGAGTTCATCGCAGAGCTGGTCGCGGCGGGGGTCCTCCGCAAGAACGAGCCCTTCTACATGTGGATCTACCGCTCGCCTCTCATATTGGCGGAGCTGGACGAGCAGGAGGCGGAGAACAGATCGGTGGCGAAGGGCGGCCTATTCCCCGCGGAGTCGAGGCCCAAGACCAGGGAGGAGTTGAGGGCGACGGCATGACCGAGGAGGACGACCGCCGCGTGCGCCCGCGGAACGAGGCCCTCACCCCGACGCCCGTCGACCGCGCGTCAGCCCTCGAGCCCGCCCTCCGCGCGTTCCTCGAGCTGTCCCTCGGGCTCCCTGTCTTCGGGATGGAGGTCGCCGTCCTGGACCTCCTGATGAAGGCCTCCGCGATGCCCTTCGGCTCCCTGCTCCTGACCGCATTCCTGACGGCCCTGCCCTTCGAGGCGGCCTGGGCGCTGCTAGTCCTGCGCCGCTCGCGGAAGGAGGCCCCGAGTTGAACGCGCCGACGGTCCTCCACGTCTGGTGGAACAAGAACAGGAACGTGATAATGCTAATCCCCATGATAGTGGGGATAATCGTCACCATCCTCTGGTCCTCGACCCTCCCCCTTTACGAGCAGGACTGGGTGATAGGCGTCGGGGTCGCGGTCGCCTTCGGGGCCCCGGCCATCCTGATCGCGTGGGGGACCGTCAAGGCCTGGCAGTTCTCGTGGTTCATCCTCGAGATGGAGCAGCTCCCGGAGAACGTCTATGTCCCCTTCGTCCACCTGAGCGACAGCAGGCCGCTCGCCGGATCCAGGGACAGGTACGCCACGGACGTAGACAGCGCCCGGACGCTTGACGAGCTGGCCCCCCTCTTCCAGGACGCCGCCGACTTCACCGGGTTCAAGGTCAGGTCTAAGGGGACCCTCGGGGACAGGATCAACCTGACAGGGTACGGCCTCGTCTACTTCGGGGGGATGCCGGCCATAGCCCACGGCGTCGAGAGGCTGAGCGTCGCCCCCTCTGTGACCGCGTCCGTGGGGGCGGAAAAGGGGGAGTACAGGCGCAGGCCGACCTTCGAGCTGCGCGAGTCGGGAAGAGGGGACTACGAGATGATGACTGACCCCCGGGTGCAGGATGCCATGTGGGACGCCTGGCAGGAGGTCCTGAAGGAGAGGGCTTCCCCGGCCACGGCCCCGGCGCCCGAGGCCGCCCCCGGGCAGAAGCCAGCCCTGGAGGCCGTGCAGGCCTACTGCATAGTCTGCAGGTCCAAGAGGGAGGTCAGATCCCCCGAGAGGACGACGACGAAGTCGGGGAAGCAGGGCGTCTCCGGGACCTGCCCCGTCTGCGGACGCAGGCTCTTCGCCATAGTCAAGGGAGGCCAGGCTTGAGCTCATCGTCGAAGGGGAAGAGGGACGACAAGGAGTGGGCCGAGAAGATGGACGAGCGGAAGGGCGGTATGCGTGTCAGCAAGATCGAGAAGGACGTCGAGGACCTGACGGCCATGGTCGCCGAGCTCCTAGAGAGGAACCCGGCCCGCGGCCAGGAGGACAAGCCTCGTCCCCCGATCATATTCGAGAAGGCGGAAGGGCGGGCGGCGTTCGAGGAGGAGTCGGACGCGGCTTCGACGCTGAGGCGGGCGCTCTACGGCAAGCAGAAGGCGCTCAAAGACCTCAACGACGTAGCGACGGCGGGCTACGAGGCGGAGGGGGACGTCTTCGCCGACCTGCACGTGCTCCACGCCGACATGGTCAGGCGGAGGTCAAGGTACGAGGCGATCGAGAGGAGGTACAGCCAGGGGGCAGACCTGACGACGAAGCTGCTGAAGGCCCTCCCGTGGATCGTCTCGCTGGTGGTAGGCTCCCTGCTGGTCTACGGTCTCGTGGTCGAGCCCTCCAACTTCCAGTTCGTCTGGCTCCGAATAGCTTCCGACGTAAGGCTCCAGGTCGTGCTCGGCTCCACGGTGGCCATAGTGGTGGGCGCCTTCGTGCTGTCGCTGTGGCGCTCGAAGAGGAAGCCCAAGGAGTAAGGCTTGTCGGACGAAAAGAAGAAGCCGTCCTTCGTAGGCCGGGTGGTCCGCGACCTCAAGTACTCGTCCGAGCAGCAGGACGCAGAGATACAGAAGACGCTGGGGAAGCAGCTCTACTACAACAAGCTAGCCTCGAAGCTGCAGGACGCCCTCGTCGAATCCAGCCTTGCTATCTTCGACGTCGACACAGACATCGAGTACAGGGTGCTCGAGGCCTCGGCGCTGGTGAGCCTCAGGATGGCAGGCCTGCAGGGGAGGACCAACCCCCGCCTGGCGGACCTCTACGACATCTGGATGGAGATCCTCTCGCAGGAGTGGATCCCCCTGGTGAAAGGATGCAGGGTCGCGGCGCGGAGGATAAAGATGAGAGGAGGACGGACGCTCGTGGTCGAGGGCCTCCGTCATCTTGACGACATCAAGGACACGTATGGCGCCATGAACGTGATCCCCTGGGCGTTCAGGCTCATGGCCAGGTCCTTCGGCAGCGAGTTCGAGCTCGTCCAGTGGGTCGCGCTGGTCCAGAGCTTCTCCCAGGAGGGAGGGGCGCGTCGAGTGCAGGTGGGGAGCTCCGGTGGCACGGACTGAGGCCGAAGAGGACCACAGCACCTACACCCAGATCAAGGGGAGCAGGTCCTTCTCCGAGTTCCTCTCCTGGACGCTGAACCCGCAGAAGTTCACGCGTGTGGACCTCGGGGCCGCAGAGCTCTCGGCGGAGGAGAAGGCGTGGTTCTACTACGTCTGCTTCCGAAAGCGCAACCAGTTCTCCGGCCACATAGACGTCGACGCGCCGCTCAGGTACATCGCCAACGGTATCAGCGGGGCGGGGAAGAGCGAGCTCGTCAGGAACATCTCGGCCCACTTCCCCAAGATGATCGGCCTCTACGGGTCGGGGGACGACGAGACTCTGGCGGACCTGCGCGCTTACGACTACCGAGGGAAGGTCAGTAGCCGGCTCATCGCGAAGAACCTCGAGAACTGGGAGAGAGGGCTGATCATCGGCCCGCGGACCACCAGCGTGACGTCCTCCTGGGACTACGTCACCTACGACAAGCTGACCCTCAAAGACGTCGAGACGCACGGGGTGGTCGTCTGCCCGAGACGCATCTATCCGTCCGTCCGCTCCTTCTTCATGGGGACCGAGCGCGTGGTCGACGTCCTGCAGCGGCGCGAGGACGAGCGCCCCGTCTGGTTCCTGAAGATCCTCGAGGCCGCCAACGTCCTCTACGCCCGGACCACGATCAGCCACGTCCGAGCCGCCGACGCCAAGGCCTACCTGATCTTCCTTCAGCGGGAGCTCAGGCACAGCGGGCTGGCCCTGGGGGTCGACAGCCAGTACTCCGTGTCGATGGACAAGGAGATCCGGACCAACGCGGAATACACCTTCTGGAAGAATCTAGGCTCCGACCGCCTGCCCAAGGACGTCAACTGGATGCAGGGCTGGGTCCCTCCCGACGGCTTCGCGGGGATGTACCCGAACGAATACGTCGTCAAGGACAAGTGGGGAGGGATCTACCTGGGGACCTTCAAGATGGCGCCCTGGTACCGCCGCCACCGCGAGAAGCTCTATGAGACCCTGGGCATCAGGCGCGACGTCGGAGAGCCCGACTTGGCCGACGAGCCCCCCGACGACGGGCGGGACTTGGAGCTGCACCAGGAGATAGTGAAGGCCTACCTCAAGGAGCGGACCATCAAGGGGGCCGCCAGGGAGTCGGGCCACGACAGAGACACGGTGAAGGCCCACGTCAAGGACCACTTCACAGACAAGTCCTGCAGCTGCTACGGGAAGGCGACCTAGACGCCGAAGCGCTCGGTCGCGGACATCAAGGAGTTCTGGCCTCCCGCCAGGGTCCTGGAGATCGCCTACGGCGCATACTCCGAGGAGTTCGTCAGCCCGAAGGTGAGGCTCGAGCACGCGGCCTTCGTCCCTGCCGCCTACCTCCCGGGCTTCCGCATCAACGAGGCCTTGTCGCTGACAAAGTCGCAGTTCCAGTGGCGGACCTCCCTGGAGGGGGAGCTCTTCCTTGTGATCGAGCAAGCGAAGGTCGAGAAGTCGGGGGGACGCTTCCGCAGCTATCCGGTCCTTCCCAGCGACCCTCTGGCCAGGCCCCTGCTCGCACATCTGAACCAGGTGGAGGACGGACTCGACTTCGTCTTCACCTCGAGCGAGAGGACTTTCCGGAACGTCCTCGACCGGGTCACCGGAGGCGAGGTCTGGCCGCACTGGTTCAGGGAGCAGCGCAACACGTTCCTGGCCACGGGCTTCACCAGGGACGAACGCAACAGGATCTTCGCATGGTCTGAGGGGGCCTCCTTCAACCGGAGCCGCCGAAGGCGGAGGAGCATGGCAGACCTGTACGACTCCATGAACTGGATGAGTTACGCCGACAGGCTGGCCAAGCTGACGCGCTCCTATTGGCTGCACCAGCAAGTCCCCGCCAGGCTGCAGGAATGGATGGCCACCCTTCCGCCTTCGTTCAAGGCTCCCGGCTCCGACCCGTCGTCACCGTAGGGACCGACCCGGCCTCCACCCCCTCCCCCCTCCCCCCTCGCGAGTCGCCCTAAGTCCCTCCCCCCATGCCGATTCCTCGCGGAGAATAGGCAACCACGGTCGGACGGGGGCGGCGCTCTTTCTCTCTCTTCTATTCTATTCTTCTTGTTATTGAGGGGAAGGGGCAGGATGCGACCCCGGGCGCACCACGAGCACGGACGCCACGGTGGCCAGGACCTGTATCCCCAGCAGCGCAAGGAACACCTGGTCGAGCTCCCCGCGGACGGGGTTGAAGGCGAGGACCAGGACGACCGCGAGGACGGCCGGGACGGCGATGGCCCTGATCAGCGCGGCCCTCCTGCCGGAGCCGCCGAGGGCCCATCCGAGGAGCACCCCGACCAGCTCCACCAGGACCACCACAGCCAGGGTGACCGCCGTCCCGTAGGATACACGGGGCTGCAGGTAGAAGACCACCAGCAGGGAAGAGAACAGCCAGGAGAACAGCTCGCGGCCGAGCGTCCGCCGGATCATCGGAGCTGCGGGGGCTTCGGTCCGATAAAAGGAATGGTAGCACTAAGTAGCGCTCAGTGGCGCCAGTAGTTATTACCGACGCGGCTGCCTGGCGCTCAACGGATGAAAACATCCATCACAGACAGAAAGCGCATAGCGGCATCAGGAACGTCCATCGTCATCATAATACTTCTCATAGCCGTAGTGGCGACGGTCGCCTATGTGGAGCTCCCGGGCCCCACGCAGTCGGTCATCTGCAAGTTACAAGGACAGACAGGCTGCGCCACGACGACTCCCACCACGCCCAACACGCAAGGCAACGTCGCGGGCAAGATCCAGTTCAACATCCAGGACCTCCTCGCAGGAGGGGGACAGGCTGCCTCGGTGAACGTCTACCCCTCGAAGGGCACGGTCATCGGCGGCCTAACCTACTCTGGCCTAACAAAGTCTGACAGCGGCACGGCGTCCTCGGCGGGGGTGTACACCACCAACCTCGAGTACCCGGTGGGAGCTGTCCTCAACGTCGAAGTCACCCTCACCAACTACGTCTCAGAGTGGTTCAGCGTCGTCAGCACGGGCGTGACCCCGACCGCACAGGCCCAGGGGACGGCTAGTCAGTCCAACCTCTTCATAGGCAAGCTCGGCACCTTCAGTATCTCGGTGGTCGACGACCAGGGCAACAGCTACACCTCAGGCACGAGCGTCGGAAACTTCACGAAGTCCGGCAAGTGTCCGACCAACAACTTCTGCCTCGGTGAGAGCACCATAAACTTCGCGGTCACCATCAGGAACACCGTCACCAACACAGGGTACATTACCTCACAGGACCCGCTCACAGGCCACACCTGGGGCGACGCCATGGAATTCTACACCACGGGCTCCTCGGTCACTGTCGGAGCCATGACCTCCTACACCAGGGGGTCTGACACCTACTGGGTCGCGCCGATCCCCGATGGGATCACAGACGGGCAGGCGACCACAGGGGGGATCTCCATGCAGAGCATAAACTCCGCCAACGTCGGCGGGACCTACACCCTGAACTTCGCGGTCAGCAAGGGCACCCTGACGGCAGGAAGCTCCCAGAGCATCGTCATCGAGCAGCAGATCTACGCGGACATCGCCTACTTCACCGCGAACTCCGCCTCGTGGAACCCATCGGCGACCACGACCGGCGCAGCGAGCGCATTCACCCTCAAGCTGGCAGCCTAGGCCGCTACTCTCTGGCGAGTGCCATGTCGAACAACGCGCCTCCGGAGCCAGATCCGGGGGCTCCCCCTGTTTAGGATAGGGGAGCTGGGATGAACAGGTTTCTTATGACCGTCGCCTTCGTCGTGATCATACTCGGGAGCGGCATGGCGGCCGCGTCCCTCGCCAGCGGGAAGAGCCTCAGCGTCGTCGCCTCCTCGGTGTCGGCGGACTGCTCGGCGTGGCCTACCAGCTGCACGGTCACGGCCCTGGTCGACAACACGGGGACGGGTGGCTTCGCGTCCCCATTCACCGCGTACTTCGTCTACACGGACTCGCTCGGGCAGACCGTGCTGATAGACCAGAAGCCCTGGTCCGCTACCCAGTCCCTAGTCTCTGACTCTGGCCTCACGCCTCAGTCAGTCCCCGGCGCCGGCTCGTCCTTCCTGGGCTTCACCGTCACAGTGTTCTTCTGGGACGCGAACGGCGCTCCCATGGGCGTCTCGACGGCGAAGTCCTTCAGCGTCCCCCTGCACTTCACGATAGACTATGTGGGGGTCGGGACCATAGCAGTCTCGCCTCCGGGCTCGGGGGTCACCACGGGCTCGGTCTCGAGCCTGGCAGGAGGACAGTACTACGCGGCCTACTGGCCCGCGGGCACGGTCCTGACTGTCACCACCTCGGCTGGCGTGGCCCCTGTCACCACGGCCCCGTCTGGGGGATCGGACTGCCCGGCGAGCCAGAGCGGCTCAGGGTTCGTCTGCACCGTCAAGGCCAGCGAGCTGACGGGGACGCCGATAATCGAAGGGGCAGGGGCGTCTTCGCTGTCACAACAGATAATCTACATTGGGAACGAGGCCTCCGGCGGCTCCCCCGCGTCCGTCTGCCTGTCGGCGACGGCGTACCAGACCGGCAGTCCGATCTACGGCGACTGCACACCGACAGGGAGCTTCGCGATAGCGGTCCCGGCGGGCTACACGTGGAGCGGGGATCTCTGGAGCCTGGTCGAGCAGGGTTCGGCCACGTCCGTCCTGTCAGGCAACACGACGACGGTCAGCCTGTCCTACTCCGCGCTCGCCCCCAAGGTCAGCTTCAGCGGAGGGGTGTCGGACCTCCTGCTCACGCAGGGTTCGCTAGTCCCCTCCTCGCAGGGTAACGGCAACGGGGACGGCAACGGCTCCTCCATGTGCACCCTCAATCCCTCGACCAACGCGGGCCTGGACGTCTTCGTGACGAATCAGGCAGGCTCACCCGTCAAGGGCGCCATGGTGGTCGCGGGAGGCGCTTCCGCAGTCACCGACGCGAAGGGCTACGCCCTGCTCTGCAACTTCCCCGTGCCCCAGCAGGGAACAGTATCAAGCGGACAGGGGACCGTCGCGGTGTCGGTCCAGGCCCAGGGCTACTCGCCCAAGTCCCAGACGGCAGGGGTGATCGAGGGCCAGACGACGACGGCGACGGTGCAGCTCAGCGGGGGAGGCTTCTCCGACCCCTACGTCCTGGCAGGCTTCGGGGTCGCCGCGGTGGGGGCAGCCGTGGCCTTCGCAGCCGTGGCCCTTGGAAGGAGGCGGCCCTAGGATGGCCTCCCGGATGAGCCCGGTCGCGGCCTTCGGCCTTGGCTTCGGCGTCGGCTTCGCCGTCGCATTCCTGAGCATAGGGGTGCTCGGACTGCCGTTCTTCTTCCTGGCGTCGGCGATGGGGGCGGCGGACCTCTTCCTCCTGGTCCTCGTCGGGGTCTCGGCCCTGGCCGGGCTCGTCTTCGGGACTGTCTCCCTGGCATTGTACTACCTCTGGTCGGCCCTGACCAGGACGCAGCAGTTCGTCCTCGTTGTGGCCCTGCTGGCGATCGGGCTCCTCTTCGTCCAGGTGGAGCTCGACGCGGTCGCGCTGATCGGGCTTGCGTTCACCATGTCCGGGGTGGGGAAGTCGAAGCAGAAGGCCCTGGTGGCGAAGTGATTGAGCGTGGGGATCCACGGACGCCGGTACATCAAGGACGACAAGACCTCGCTGTGGTTCCGCGTCGCCGCCTACTTCGGCTCCTTCGTCCTGCTGATCTTCGCCCTGAACGGCCCCAACTTCTACCTTATCGGGCTGGCGCTCCTGCCGCTCAGCTTCCTCCTCGCCTCCGAGGCCGTCGGCCTGAAGACGGGGGACCGGCAGGAGCCCCCCGACGTCCCCCGGGACGCGATCTACCAGTCGCGCCTCTCGCCGAGGAAGGAGCAGTCGATACTCCTCGGCACCGCCGTCGCGGTCCTGGTCTTCGCGTCCTACTGGGCGGTGGCCCCGGCCCTCTTCGGACTCCCGCCGGCGGTCTTCGGGTCCCTGGCGGCCACCTCAGGGCTCCTAGCCGCCTTCGGCGTGGACGCTGTCTACTCCTTCTCCGAGGCCGTGGCGGAGGAGAGGTTCGTCCGCTTCGCGGTGGTCAACGGGGTGATCTACGTAAGCAAGAACGCGTGGCTCGGGATAATAGGGTCGGTCGTGATCTTCTGGGCCCTGCACGTCTCGCGCTACTGGAACGACCCCCAGGCCCAGGGCCTGATACTGGTCTCGGGAGCCTTCCTGGGCTACCTCGACGTCCTCTACCAGTCCATCCTGGTATCGACCTTGGCCCACGTGATCTGGAACCTGACGGTCAGCGCCGGGACCGCCCTGGTGGTGGCTGCCCCCGGCCTGGGCGCGCTCATGGTCGGAGCCGCCGTCTTCGTGGCCTTCCCTGCGCTCGCGTTCGCCCCCGTCGCCGTGCTTGCCTGGAGGCGCCCCGACCTGGTCGCGCGCCTGGGCGGGGCTCTGAGACTCGGGCACTCTGCCGCGAGCCGTGGGAGCCTGAGCTGAGTTGAAGGCCTCTCACCTGTCCGTCGCGGTCCTCCTCCTGCTCCTGGTGGGCGCCGCGTCCTTCGTGGTCCTCCACAGGGCCCCCGCCACCTCCCCGGTCAGCCCCACTACCACCGGCGCGTCGTCTCCGGCCGCCGGCTCCTTCAAGATCTTCCTGGACTACGCGAACGGGACCAGGGTCCAGGTCTTCCCCACCACGCCGACGCTCTCCGTCAGCTGCGGCTGCAGCGGGGGAGGGGGGACCGCCATCAGCTTCGTCCCCTCGGTGTCCGTCAGCTTCACAGGAGACACGATCACGGGCGGCTCGTGCTCCGGGACCGTGTCGTTCAACTCTCCAGGCGGCATAGGCGTGGCCTCCCAGAGCGTGAGCGGCACCGGCTCCGCTTCGACGTCCCCCATGGTCTGCCCGATGACTGTCGCCACGGTCCCCTTCTCTGACTTCTCATCCCTGGCCTCCGGAACTTACACCCTCACGGCCACCCTGAACTCGAAGGGGTCTGTGACCTTCACCAGCGGGGGGGCCGACTCGGGGGTCCCCTACAGCGCGACGGCGGTCTCGACCTCGGTGTCGATAACCGTCTCCAACGGGAGCGTCACCGGGGTGTCCGGGAGCATCTCGTCCTGAGGGGTGGGCAGGCGCTGAACACATCGGGCGCGAGGGCGCTGGGGTTCCTGGTCATGGGCGTGGGGCTCGCGGTGGTACTCCTGTCCGTCGGGGTCCTCCCGGCCATGTCGGTGGCGCAGCCGGCCCTCCCCCCCTCCATCTCGGGGAACTCTGTCATAGAGTTCCCTCCGTGCCAGGGCCAGACGACCAATTTGTGCGTCCTCTCCCAGGACTGGAGCGCGTCCCTG
>JAFMAU010000064.1 GCA_029784825.1 Nitrososphaerota archaeon
AGCAGCCTGCGATATCTTTCGAGCAAACTTGGAACCGACTACAGCTGCGCCCAGCCATCCGGTTCTTAAAATCCATGAAACCCCCGGTTTATAGCGACCCTGAGACGGCCGAACTCATCCAAGCTTGAGCGCTGCTGCTCCACCGGTCGACCGCGCGACCGACGCGCGGTCCCTCGCATACCTGGGCGCCCTGAGGATTTTCAGGAGCGTCTCCGCCGGCATGATCAACGTCGCGTTCCCCTTCCTGGTCCTCACCGACCTCCACCTCAGCACCCTCCTCCTTGGACTGATGTATTCCGCGGCCACCCTTGCCACCGCGGTCCTGGGGCTGGGGATAGGCATGGCGGCTGACCTGATAGGCAAGAGGCTCGCATTCGTCGTCGCATTGGTGCTGCTGCCGCTCGCTGCGGCGATCGTGGTGGTCAGCACGAGCGTCCCTGCTCTTTTCGTGGCAGCTGTCATCGGAGGGGTCTCCGCAAGCGGCTCCCTCGCAGGGGGCGGGGTGGGCGGAGCCGCACAGCCGATCCAATCTTTGCTGACCACAGAGCTCACGTCGAGGAAGGACAGGACGAGAATCTACTCGGTCCTCGCGTTCCTGTCAGGGATAGCCTCGGCGGCCGGCGCGTACCTCGGAGGGTTCGGCGCCATCCAGGACGTCTTCCTCATCGCGGCTGCGCTGGGCGCCCTCTCGGTCTTCCTCACGCCGTTCGTCAAGATGAGCAAGTCGGTTCGGCGGTCCATCGGTCTGAAGTCTGGGCAGGCCATAGGCAAATTCAGCATCACCGGGATGCTCAACGGCTTGAGCCAGGGGCTGGTCACCCCCTTCCTGATCCCCTTCTTCATCGTCCTCTATTCTGTGACGCGGCAGCAGATGAACGTCTACGCGGCGGCGTCAGGGCTCATCGCTTCTTTCGCGCTGCTCCTGGCGCCCAGGATAGAGAAGGGGCTGGGTTTCCTTCGGGGGATGCTGGCGACACGGGGGGCGTCAGCCGTGCTCGCGGTCATCTTACCGCTCGTCCGCCTCTTCCCCGTGTCCCTCGCCGTCTACTTCCTCCTTCCTGCCACCAGGGTGATGGCATTGCCGGTCCAGCAGGCGGCCATGATGGACATGGTGTCCGAGGACGAAAGAGGTGCAGCCTTCGGCATCAACCAGACGACCAGGCTTGTGGCCTCGTCCGGGGGGACGTATTTC
The DNA here is from genome assembly GCA_029784825.1 of Nitrososphaerota archaeon. The sequence goes on from JAFMAU010000064.1 coordinate 1,193, forward strand.
GCGGGAGCCGAGTTTGCCGCACTGGAGACCGACCCGGTCGCCATCGATTACCCGTTCGCGCTTTACGGAGTGGTCCTTGCAGCCAACCTTTGCCTCTACTGGTGGTTCTTCAGAAAGTACAAGCCTCCGTCAGGGGTGACCCCCGCGGCTGACAGAACGGCGCAGGGGCGTGCTTAACTCCGTGGTCGCGATGGGGTCGATGGGCCCGTAGCCCAGCACGGACAGGGCGTCAGCCTCCGAAGCTGAAGTGCGAAAGCTCAGAGACCGTGGGTTCGAATCCCACCGGGCCCGCTCGAGTTTCCGCACGAAACCACTCCCATACTTGATACCCTGCATCGCTCCTTGAATGGTAGGTTAGGGAGGTGGCCCGAGGGGTGGGGCAACCACAAGATGAGAGTGCGGCTACGAGGCGCCGAGGCCATAGGGCTTGGCCGTATTGCCAGAAGAACACCCAACGAAAGACTGAAAACGAGCGCCCAATGCACCCAGGCTATGCCCAAAGGGGCATCTAACGCAGATGGCTCGCAGCCGTTCTGGACAGTTCCCGTCATCGGAGCGATGTCCCCTCAGGAAGCCGCTCCGAAATTGGTCGCCTTGGGCTATGGTGATGTCGCCAAAGGCCTGGAATTCTCGAAGGTAGATCGACTCGTGTTCGCGAACCTTGGATGGGGAAGTACGAAACCCTTGTGGATCCAGACATCCCATGAATTCGGATTCATCCCTCCACTGAGTACGACTGCGTCGGACGCCTTCGAAGTGACCAATGCAGCGGACGCGACGCCGGACATAGGGTTAATCGGCTCGAAGGTGAAAATCAGCCTCGGAAGACTGAACGCGTTCAGCTACCCGGGCAGCGGGAATCATCAGGTCCTGCTCCAATTCAGTGCCCAGAACCAGCTCGCCAAAGGCGCGCAACAGCTGCAGTTCGTCCAGACGTATCGCATCAGCCAGGGAGGACAAGCCGGAGTTGAAGGATACCCCATATTCGTAGGGCTGAGGGTCGGGAGCGAAGGGTTGAGTTTCAAGTGCGCCACAGTCAACATAAAGAACGAAGACGATCAAAGACTGCTCTCGTTTCTTGACAGCGATGCTTTCAAGGCGGGCCTAAAACTGGTGGATGCACTGAACCCTGCCATTCCGCTGGTCGCAGCCTTCGCCGAAGGTTTAGCCACCTCTCTCTTGAAGAGGCACGACAACGTCAAGGTTCAGAATGTTGAACTTGGGCTCGATTTCTCCAATACGGCATTCGGACCCAAGCTCGCCGAAGGATCATACATTGCAGTACAGAAGGACGAAGCGAAAAACTGGGACTGGTCGGAATGGGTCTACAATCGGAAGAATGGACAGGTCGTGTCAAAGGAAGATGGCACGCGAGGTATGCCGAACAATTACCTAATCTTCAACGTAAGCCGAATGGTATGAATCCGAGGACAGTTCATGCTCAGGTTCCCGCAGTTCGGGGGCACGTGGGCACCACGTAGCTCCAAATCTGTACGTAGTAATCGGTCTTTGGCCTGCCCTTTCCGTAGTTCAGCAGCGGACATGCCGGAAGACTAACACGCCTCGCCTTGGCGTGGCCTTGACGCTCGCTCCAATCTGATGGCAGGTAGGATGACCTCGTTCAGGGCGCAGTATTTGGGGTTCGTCGGGTCAGAAGAAGCAGTTTGAATGCGGTGTTATGCTGCAGACTAGAACGAAACAAGCGAGAAAGATAACCCCAAGGACGACAGATTCAAGGGCCTTCCACCCCACAACCAGCTCAGAGTGCCCATCAACCGCCGCTGGCGACCTCACTCGTAAGACTTGGCCCGGTGCCTAACCCTCAAGACCACGACGTCTTCGCCCGAGAGAGCATACACAACCCTGTACTCGCCGACTCTGAGCTTGAGCAGCCCCTCGAAGTCTCCATGGAGCCGCTCGCCCGAATGGGGATTCTCTGCGAGAACCACCCGAATCTGCTCCAAGATTCGGTCCACATCATTCGGGGCAATCTTCTTGAAATCGCGACTTACAGATGACTTGTAGAGTATCTTACCGGTCAAGCTTGACCAGTTCTTTCTCCGACACCAGCCGGTCGTCCTTGTCGTTCAACCGGTGAAGGGCGATCAGGTAGTCCTCGTACTCCTCGAGGTACTCCCTCAGAGCCTTCGTGACTATGTAGGTCTTCGGGCGGTCCAGGGATTTGGCTAGGTCTTCAAGCCGCTTTGCAACGTCGTTGGGGAGCCTGACCGAAACAGCTTCGCTCATTACATGTAATACATCAAAGACTTGTATTTATGGATTGGGAAAAGATTCGAACTCGTCATGGATCAGGACACCAAGACCGGGATTGTGTCAGCTCGATGCCAGCTCTATCCTATCAGCCGAGCCTAACTTCGGCCAATTGCTTTCGCCCCAATGAAGTGCACATCTGATTCACAAATACTGCGAGTTTGTCTCTGAGCAGAGCGTGTTCCGAAAACTTAAGTTCCGTTACGGAACCTGCACAGTCGTTGGGACAGAACCTCGTTGGGGTTTCCAACTCCATCTCCGTCTTCGACGGCAAGTATCCCGGGGGCGGCAACGTCACTTCAGTGGTCTTCCACTCGGGAAAGGACGCCTATGTCTTTGACTCCCTCCTGTACCCCGACGACACCCGCGCCCTCCTCGGTGACATACGGAGGATGAAGCTGGGTTTGAAGGGCCTGGTCATCACTCACTGGCACATCGACCACACGGCGGGCAACCAGCTCTTCCAGGAGACCGGGCACATAATCTCGCACAGCCTCTGCGGAGACCTGATGCGGACCGAAGGCAAGGACGACCCCGACTGGGCGTTTGGAAAGCTGAAGCTGGAGGAGAAGGACAGGATAAGGAGCACGTACCCCAATGAATCCATGGGTGACGGGTCGACCTTGTACGCAGGAAGCAAAGGAATAGAGATCATCCATGCCCCTGGCCACACCCCCGATTCGATCTTGGGCTGGCAGAAAGACGAACGCGTGCTCATCGCAGGGGACACGGTGATGGAGTTACCATTCTTCGGTTACGGCGACAGCCAGGATTTGATCGAGTCGCTGAAGAAGATCCAGTCGATCGCGGGAGGCGCGGGGAGGATTGTCCAGGGGCACGGAGCCGTCTGCAGCGGCGAGAGGTTGACCGACGACATTCGGTATCTCGAAGACGTCAGAAGAAGGACGGCCGAATATTTCGAATCTGGCAAGACTGCGGAGCAAGCATCTGCGGAGATCAGGCTTGAAGACTGCATCACGAAGGAGAAGTTCAAGTTTCTTTCCGAAGGGTTCGGCTCGCTCCTCTGGTGCCACCCGGCGAACGTGGAACGGATCTACTCTGAGTTAGAGGGAAAGCGTACGTCTTCAGGTCGCTGAAACCGCCGATCCAACCATCCGGATAGCCGCTGACCCATATGCCAGGAAGGCGCCAATGAACTGGCCAGTGCAGGCCCCGCGAGCGCATCACCATCTAAGATGGGTAAGAATCGCTTGCTTTCTCTAGCGGATGCCATGGTCCGTTGCCAAACAGCATAAAGATCATGAAACGGGGGAAGAACGATGCAGTTTCCAGCTTCAGCCTCCACAGCGGCATCGCGACTCCCCGAGGACCCTGCCCAACCTTTATGTAAGCAGCTCAACTTCATGAGCAGCCGAGCTACAATGAAGTGGGTAACACGATCAAACGCGCACGTTGACAGGATAGCGTGCCCATGGCTGATCAGGAGGTTCGTCGACTCGCAGGCCGAGTTCCTGTTCGTGCCGGCGTCGGCCGTAAAGGAGGTCGCGAAGTCGGAGAACGCGATTCCATTCGATGCGCCTGACGTCGAGTTGAACCACTACAAGGAGGGCGGGGACGAACGGGTCAGCTTCGACGCGATCATCAAGAAGTACGGCCTCAAAGACCCGGCGCTTCTCAAGTTGGCGGAGATAGTGAGAGGAGCGGACGCGCGACTCGCCGATCCTCCTCACGAGTCTGCCGGGCTCAAGGCCGTCGCTGAAGGCTTCCAAGTACTGGCAAGGGACGACCATGACAACATGTCGAGGCAGTTCCCGACGTACGACGCGATGTACGCCTTCTGCAAGCTCATGGTGCAGAAGAAGGCTTAGCGTGTCGCACAGCAGTCATCCGGCCTGAACCATACTAGAGGATTTGAAAGCGAGATGCTGAAGCGGATCGGTTCGGTGGCGCTCCCCCCGCACGACTCTGGCGACTACGACCACGCTGACGTCCACAAAAGCAGCGGTAAGGTCTACATCGCTCACACAGCCAACGGCACCGTAGAAGTGGTCGACGGAGAGGCGTTGAAGCACCTCAAGACGATCACCGGCTGCCCGGAAGCGAGCGGCGTCCTCTGCGCCCAAGATGAAGGGATGGTATTCGCAGCCTCTCGCGAATCTGGAAAGATCCTCGTCATCGACAGCGTAGCGGACAGGACCGTGAGGGAAATCCAGGCAGGGAGCAGGCCGAACGGGCTCGCGTGGGACACGCGGCGGAAGCATCTTCTGGTCGCCGACGTTAAAGACAATACGGCGAGGTTGGTCGACCCACAGTCGGGAAGGATGCTGCGAGAGCTGGTCCTTCCGGGAAGGCCGCGTTGGACCCTTTACGAACGTGGCATGGACATGTTCCTGGTGAACATCAAGGACCCTCCCGGGGTGGCGCTAGTCTCTCCAGACCCGTTGGTGGAGAAGGGGTTCGTCTCGATATCAGTTCAAGGCCCGCACGGGCTTGAGACCGTAGAAGGCAAGGCTTTCGTCGCCTGTGACGGAAAATCCCTGGTTGCGGTGAACCTCAAGGATGGAAAGGAGCTCGGCGCCGTCCCCCTTTCAGGGGAGCCTGACGTGCTTTGGTCGAATCCCGCGAAGAATCGGATCTACTGCGCGATAGGAAGCCCCGGCGTAATCGACGCGATTGACACCAAGGAGCTCGCCCAGAAAGAGACCGTGACCACGGAGGAGGGCGCTCACACGCTGACGTTCGACGCGAAGAGACAGCGCCTGTACGCCATGTTGCCGGAATCCCAGTGCGCTGCGGTGTATTCAGAAGAGTAGCCGTCGCTGTTCGTCGTTCATGCACGTCGTTGAGAGGACGCTGACGTCTTTCTCCGGCAACTGAGGTTGCCGAAATCCCCCGGGGCACAGCGGGGATCCGGAGCGCGTTGCGCGTCTGACTTCGCTTTCAGCCGGACTGGCGGGTCGCTGCTTCCGCCCCAGCCCATAGGCGCTCTTCGGTCCCGACTTCAGGTGGTTGCAGGTCGAGCCGCCACGCGTTGTTGTGCAGAAACTTCCCACTCTTCTTTGGGTACTCGGAATCGATCTCTCTGACGAGGTCGAACCCGACCTTTCGCGCCACGGCGTTCGAGGGCCCGTTCGATGTCGAAGGGAACGCGACCATGTTCCTGTGGCCGGGAACCCCTTTCACCAGCTGGATCATCAACTTCATGGCCTGAGTCGCGACTCCCCTCCCTTGGAACTGAGGCAAAACGAACCACCCGGTCTCCCAGACTTTTTCGCCGTCCCACTCGGACTCCCAGTAGCCGACCGTCCCGGCAGCTGACCCACCCACCATCACGGTGAACATGCAGCCGTCGCGCCTGTCCGCAGACATGCCGACGTAGATCTTGTGCCGCCTCTCGATCTGTTCCCGGGTCTCAGGTCCGTTCAGGTGCCCCATCTCTTCCGCGTCCCCGAGCGTCTTCTCAAGGACCCACATGTCCCCTTCAGAGTAAGGCCTGATCGTTACGCCGTCGGCTTGCGGCATCACGAACCGAACGAGCCCTCGCGCTATAAGGGCTCCATCGCCCGCGCTGCAACAGATTGATGGGGCTGCCGTCCTGGTCCTCAACCCAGGCCGTGACAGTCGGGCGGCTTTACGCGGCTATGATCAGGTTCGAGACCAGGAGCACCATCAGCGCGAGGTAACCCACCGAGAGCCACGCTAGGCTGGGCTCGTTCTCCGCGCGCCTCGACCTGTAGATGTACGATATCATGGCGAATGCCAGAAGCTCAAGGCTGAGGTAGAGAGCGAAGGTGTCGGTCGCGACCTGCGTCAGCGGGTCCGACGTCCACAGGACCACAAGGGAGACCACCTGCAGGACGATCAGGAAGACCGCTTGGACCATCGTCAGACTGGCGCGCAAGTCATTCCCTCCAGCCAAACTCCAGCGCTTTCACACGCCTTCTGATGGTGCCGGTCCTCAGGTCCAGCCTGTATATGACGAAAGCCGTAGCCAAGAGGTCGAGCGCAAGCAGGGCCGCAGAGCCTGCTACCGTGACGATCGAGGCGGTCGAGTAATCGCCAAGGGCGACTCCGACCACCGAGTTCACGAGCAGTCCCATCGAGAAGGCCCCAGCGGCGACCAACCCTGAAAAGGCCAACCCGCTCCTCAGCTCTGTACGCGGGATTTCATCAGAACGGGCGGTAGCCAGCCTCCCCTTCGCACGCCGGTACATGGTTCCGTAGATTAGCGCGGAACCGGCCACAATGAGAAGGGCGATCCCGCCGACGACCAGCGCGGCCTGCTCCGCCGGGATCGTCTGTCCAGGCGTGATCAGCCCCCAGTAAGATAGCGTCACTAGCTCCCCCACGAAAAGCAGACCGAGGGTGGTGTAGAGCGGTCTCCGCGAGACGCGTCTCTCGCCCCCCCTGTCAATGAACGGGAGCAGGATAAGCGCGGCGAAGATCAGGGTGACGAGGGTCAGGGCAAGCGGGAGCCCGTACTGACCGAGGGGACCGTTGGCTTCGAAGACTGACATCTTCAGCACCTGATAGATCCAGAGGAAGTACCAGTCCGGCTGGGGGGTGTAGCTGGCCGCGGCGCCGGCAGAATATGCTGGGGGGAGGTTCAGCGGGAATATCGCCGATATGAGAAGCATACCGGCGCCGAACAGCAGCGAGAGCTCGAAGAGGTACATGGTCACGTCGGGGAAGATGGGCGACGTCTTGGGCTTGGGTCCGGAAGGCACCCCTCCGGTCGGGTCGGCCACCCCATGTGACTCGAGCATGTACATCTTGACCACCAGCAGGACAAGGAGGACGGCAGGAAGTATGACGACGTGGAGGTCGAAGAAGCGGAGGATCTCCGCCGAGTCGCCGCCGCTACCTTGGATGAAGAATGTGAGCAGAGACGATATGGGCTGCGGCAGTGCGCTTACCATGCCTACGCCGACGTCAGTCGCAGACTTCGACACCACGGTCCAGGGTAGAAGGTAGCCGGTGAACCCGAACCCCAGAGTCACGAAACCCATGAGCATCCCCACAATCCACATGACTTCCCGCGGCTTCTTGTGCACGGAGACGAAATATCCCCTCATCATGTGCATGAAGGCGAGCATGATCATCGCGTAGGCCGTATAGAGATGGATGGTCTCGAGAAACCTCCCGTTGTAGACGTTCTGGAAGATGTACAGGGTCGACGTGTAAGCCTGGGTCGGGCTGGGGATGTAGTACAGCATCATTATCACCCCGGTGACCCCCTGTATCACGAACGCGACCACCGCCAAGGCGCCTAGCCAGTAGAACGGGTTCAGAGCGTACTGAGGGACGGGGCGGAGCATGGGATAGCTGAGGCCGAGCCTGGAGTCGAACCATCCCGCGAGACGCTGCAGAAGGCCTTGCTCCTCTGTCATCCAATCCCCTCTAGGTGGAAGTCACCAGGGTCCCGCCCTGAAGGTCGTTGCTCACGTCGTTCGAACCAGTGTCGTGCCCGAAGACCGCGGGTGCGCCCATCCCCACCGCATAGATGTCGCCCGAGCTGTCGACATCGAGCTGGACCTGAGGCTGCGGCCTCGGCGACGGTCCGCCGATGACGGCTGCCCCTTGCGTCAGATTGTATACGCTGCCGTGGCAAGGGCAGTAGCCGACGGGCTCCGGTGCGACGTATGAGGGGTTGACCGAGGGAGACCCTCCCTTGGGGACATACCCCCAGATGCACCCGAGGTGCTGGCAGACTTGGCTGAATGCGACGATGTCTCCGTCGGGTCCGACGCCGCCGGTCGCCGACTGTCCCAGTTTGACAAGGAGGTTAGGTTCGGTGTCCAGAGGGTAGTTGAAGAGGACGACCTTGCCTGTCGAGAGCTCGCTCAGGCTGGAGACCTTCACCCTCGGGAAGCTGGACTGGGTCTGGCCGGGCACCGAAGGTATCACCACCGATTTCATCACAGACGCGATCCCCGCGACGGCGAGGACGCCTGAAATCGCAGCTGCTGCCTTCAGGAAGTCTCGGCGGGACTCGTCTGTTTCCTCGCCTCCAGCGCTCTCTTGGACCGGCATCAAGCACCGACCCCCTTCACTCGGGTTGACGGTGCCAGCTTCTAACTCGCCACCAGGTTGCCGGTCATCCATCCGGGGGTAGACATCGCCCCCGCGGTGCCGGCCGAGCCGAATCCACAGGTGGTCTCGCAGAACCAGATGTAGGTCCCGGCCTTCGTGACTGTGAAGTACGCCACCACTGTGGAAGACACTGGGATGGGGACGTTAAGATTCAGCGCGGGGACGGTGAACGTGTGGGATAGGCTGTCAGGAGAGATGGACGACACCGTCTGGCCGCCGTTAAGCACCACTCCGTTCGAACCCTGGCTCGCGTTTATGTTGGTGTTAGAGGCGACGAGGATGTTCCCGCCCGTCGTCCCGGAGACGACGTTGTCGTTGGGGACCACCAGCGAGGCGTTGCCGTCGTCGTAGTTCACGATCACGAGTTTGATCAGCCGGTTCGCAGGAAGTGTCAGGTTGGTCGTCGACTCCAGGCCGTTCGGTCCGAGAAGGAA
>JAFMAU010000065.1 GCA_029784825.1 Nitrososphaerota archaeon
AAGGTCTCCATGGAGCGGTCTCCCTACGACGGGGTGGTCGAGGTGGAGGCAGAGAGTCCGAAGAACCTGATCTCGTTCTTCGCCAATTTCGTGAGGTCCGAGCCATTCAAGGTTCGCTACATAATGCGCGTGATACCCGTGGACAGGGTGGTGGACACCAAGCTCGAGGCGATTATCAAGGCGGTCAGGGAACTCTCGAGCCACATAGCCGAGGGGGAGACGTTCAGAATCACGATCGAGGCCCGGGACTCGCCCTACACCGAGAAGGAGCTGATCGACGCGATCGCCGATGTCGTGGACAGAAAAGTCAACTTAGAATCTCCCGACAAGGTCGTCCTCCTGCAGGTCTTCGGAGAATACGCCGGCATTTCTGTTGCCTCTCCGCAAGACATCCTGAGCATCAGCAAGCTGAAGCGGGCCGTCTAGGCCCTTTCGGCGTTCAGAAGGGCGGCTCGTTCAATCCTGTGAAGGTCGCTCTCGTCGAGCTGACGCCGAGGCAACCTCTCCCACTCCGGTGCTTCTGCTGATTCGAATCGAGCCAGGTCGGGTTCGTCTCCCATCACGGCCAGAAGGAAATCCTTCCCGCGCCTGACACCCGCCTCTTGTATCGCTCGCGAGATCTGGGTCGTGCCCGCTAGCCTCAGGAGAAGGTCCACCTCCGGTTTCTTCGCCAGCGGGCTGCCCGCCTCTCCCGCCGAGAAGGTCTGCTCTCCTATCATCTCGACCAGTCTCTCATTGGATGCAACAGAAGTGTCCACAGTCTGGACCAGCAGGCTCGGGAAGGCCCTTCGGACTCTCCGCGCCAGGTCGTCCGACGGCACTCCGGCGTCGACCTTGTAGCACCTCGCCAGCCTTGGCAACCGGTCAGCCTCCGTGCGAGAAGGGTATCAGGACGACCTCTTCTCCGCTCTTGATTTCGCGGGTGGAAGTCGCGGGCACAAATGCCTCCCCGTCTCCCACCAGTGCCAGCGTGTTGAACCTGCTGAACCCCGGGTCGTCCAGTCTGGACATGGCCCTCAGCCTGTCTACCAGTTCACCGGCGGAGAGGGCCCCGTCTTCCAGCGTTACCTCCTTCATTCCGACGCTGGTGCCTATGTGCCCTATGCACCTGACTCGAATCATCGGCCGCTCAGGAGCAGGAGCCTTTCCTTATACCTCCTGCCCTCATAGGCAGAACCGGGCGGCAGGAGCTCGAAGTGTTTCTCGCTCAGTCGCCTCGAGAGCGTTTCCGTCGACCCTGCTTCGAGCTCCGCCAGGGGAAGGTTCACCGCGACCGGGCGGGGGTCCACCATGTGCATCGAAGTCTTGCAGGGAAAGAGGTGTCCGACCATTCCGGCCTTCAGCACTTCTTCTTTGCCGAAGCGCCTGACCACCACGACGACCTCAGACTCATCGCCGCCATGAGCTTCAAATTCTGATTCGCCAACAAAGGCTCTCTCCCATTCGTGAGATTGGGCGAAGGAGTCAGCGCTCCTCAGAACCGCGAAGCCATCTTCGATGTTGCCAGACACAGGCGGTAGCAGGGCGCTGCCCCCCGTGAAGGCGGCCACCTGCGCCTCTCCTCCATCGAGACTGCGAAACGCTTCGGATGCCGCCCTGCGCCGGGTGAGTCCCACGGCCTCTGCCAACTCCCGCGGCCGCCCGCTTTGCGGAGCCCTGTAGACCCTGAGCCACCTCCCCACCGTGACGTTCGAGCTCCCGTAGTCGACAGGGTGACACGCGGCGTAGTCGATTCCCAACTCGATGAATGCGCCGAGCCTGTGCATGCCGTCGAGCACCACGCCGCTGTCGCCGTCGATTATGATCGGGTCCCTCTGAATGCCGTCCCTTCGGAGCTGCACCACCATCTCGCGCGTGTTGGCTTCGATGGTGTCTTCGTGGGGTCGAAGCTTGCGGACGGGCCTAAGGTCCAGTTGGACCCCGAAGCCGCCGTTGGCCATGGCTTACTCCGTCTTCGGCTCCTCTGTGGGTGATTCCTCGGTCTCTTCAGGTCTCAGGCTTCTCGTAATGTACCCTGCTATGTGGTTCCTCAGCTGCTTCGAGGAGACCACCGCGAGCTCGTTCAGCTTCTTCTTGTTCTCCTCATAATCGGTCCCAAAGGCGCCGGGATATTTCTCCAGCAGTGTTTCAGACAGGCGCCTGGTCTTGTCCAATCTTGCTATGACCCCGATTCGGTCGTGGGTTTAACCTTTCCAGGGGCAGGCAGGTATGCGGACGCATTCCGCGTGGTCGTCTCTGCCATCTCCTCGAAGGAGACCCCCTTGACTTCAGCCAGCTTGAACACCACAGAAGGCGCCAGGAGGGGACCGTCAGCGCCGCCCAGCGAGGCGAATGGGACCGGGCCGTCGCTCTCGACGAGGACCAGGTCTTCGCTGTACTTCGCAGCCATCCGTTGAAGCTTCCGCGATTCCAGCAGCGCCGGCCCGAACGAGATGTAGTAGCCACCCTGCTCAGCCCTGCCCAGCTCCGACTCGCCGCTGAACCAGTGCAGGAGGACCGAAGGCAGCCGGTGGGTACCCAGCTCGTCGAGGCAGACGTCTTCCGCGTTCCTCGAGTGAACCTGGACGGGCTTGCCGGCGGCTTCGACCTTCTCGAGCTGCTCCCGGAAGACGTTTCGCTGCGGGCTCCCGGCTCCCACGTCCGAGTACTTCGGGTCCAGGCCGATCTCCCCGGCTCCGGACGCATCGACCAGCAGGCCCTGGAACCATCCGACCCCTGGGTGCGTCTGGGCTTCGGAGGGGTGAACCCCCACAAACGCGCTCACAAGCTCTGGGTTCTGCCTCGCGATTTCGACCGTCCGCCGGGAGCTTCCCTCGTCGGTGCTGCAGGCGAAGAGGTGCATCTGGGTCGCTGTCGCGAATTTCAGGATCGAGCTGGCGCCTGTGTAGTCGCTCAGATGCACATGTGAATCGACGAAACGCACGTTCGATCGACTTCTTGGCGTTATTTTAGCCCACCGCGTACAGTCTCGACTCGCACAGATTCCGAGGGGATTCTCGGTTCAGTATTCTCCCCTTTTTTCGAATCCAAGGCACGGCGCTACTCAGCGTGGTGAAAAGAGGCCGCGCGCAATCGCGTTGGGTTCCAAAGATTATTAACCAGTCAATCTGACTAACAAATCATATGTCGAGCAGTTCTGAGTTCGGCCTCGCTGCTGTCTACAGGGTGATCAAGAAGGCTGGGGCGGAAAGGGTCGGCGACGACGCAGCCATGGAGCTCCGCTCGGAGCTCGAGGCGCTGGGCCTCCAGATCTCCAGGCAGGCGGTCGAGCTCGCAGCCCACGCCGGACGAAAGACCGTCAAGCCTTCTGACATCAAGCTCGCGGCCAAGGCAGTGCTCAAGCAGGAGCTTTAGCCTCGCGCAGCTGGGAAAGCTTATTCTCGCTTTCCGGCGGGCAGTTGGGCAGCTGCCCCGGTGGTGTAGCCCGGTCAAGCATGTTAGCCTCTCGAGCTAGCGACGTGGGTTCAAATCCCACCCGGGGCACTTCGATCGCTGGTGGATGCCCTTGAGCCCCTCGGGGGGAACCTGACCGCCGGACTGCGCCGATTCTCATCGGTGAAAATCGTCTCGGCGTCTTAACTAGCGGACCACGCTCTCGGACAGTGGCATTGAGCGCCGCAGCTCCCGTGAGGGTAGGGTTTTCCATTGCACGGCTGGAGCTGGCGAAGTACATCGACCACACCAATCTCGCGCCGACTGCGACGGTCCCAGACATCGACCGGCTCTGCGATGAGGCGGTGAAGCACGATTTCTGGAGCGTCTGCGTCGGGCCATCATACGTGAGGCATGCGGCGAGGCGTCTCAAGGGCAGCAGCGTGAAGGTCTGTTCGGTTGTGGGCTTCCCCCTGGGGTTCACCTTCGAAAGGGTCAAGCTGGCAGAGGCGGAGGAGGAGATTGGAGCGGGCGCCGACGAGATAGACATGGTCATGAACATCAACGCCTTCAAGTCAGAAGACTACAACGCCGTTTCCCGAGAGATCGAAGAGGTCGCAGAATTCTGCAGAAGCTGTGACAGGCTCCTGAAGGTCATAATCGAATGCTGCTACCTGACCGACGAGGAGAAGGTGAGGGCGGCCCAGCTGGCGCAACGTGCCGGGGCTGACTTTGTGAAGACATCCACCGGCTTGGGGCCGAGCGGGGCTACGGTCAAAGACGTGGCGCTGCTGAAGCGGGCACTCGGAGGCGCCGCCAGGGTGAAGGCAGCCGGCGGCATACGCACGCTGGACGCTACGGTCGAGATGATCAAGGCGGGGGCACACAGGATTGGGACGAGCTCGGGGGCCAAGATAATGGCCGAGTGGGCGGAGCAAGCCAACCTGTAGGGCCCCCGGGGAGAGAGAAAGCATAAGATTGCGTCCCGCGCCGCTCCGTGCGTGCGGAGGCCCATCAGGCCGGCTGACTTCACGCTGTACAAATCGCTCTCGGAGCCCAGCTTCTCGCCGGATGGCGGGAGGGTGGCGTTCTCCGTTCGCCAGGCGGTCCTTGAGGACGACGGCTACGATTCCGACGTATACGTGGCAGAACTCAAGGGAAGGAAGGTATCCAAGTTCACTTCTGGCAAGAAGGACTCGGACCCGGTCTGGTCGCCGGACGGCGCCTCTATCCTCTTCACTTCGAAGAGGGGTTTCGCCAAGGACGAGAAGGGTTCCGCCCTTTACTCGATCTCCTCGCTGGGAGGAGAGGCGAGGCTCCTCGTCAAGAGCAAGGAGGGCGTCGAGAATCCCCAGTGGTCGCCTGACGCTGCGACCGTGCTGTATCTGAGCAACGTCGTGAAGGAAGAGAAAGACGACGTCAGGGTGGTCAGGCGATTCGGCTACTGGTTCAACGGCCTCGGGTTCACATACAACAAGAGGAAGCACCTGTTCAGAGTCGACGCCAAGAGCGGAAAGCCGACCCGTCTGACCGGCGGAGAGTTCGACGTCGCGGCGTTCGCGGTATCGCACGACGGGAAACGCGTCGCCTACTTGGCGTCCACCAACGACCTGAAGCCGTACATCGCGGACCTCTTCGTCATGAACCTGAGGGCAGGAGCTCGCGCCAAGATCACGCAATCGAAGATGGAGTTGACAGCACTTGCTTGGAGCCCGGACGACAGGAGGATAGCGCTCCTCGGCGACGACTTCGCTTCGGGCTTTGCGTCCCACGAGGTGATCTGGGTCGCCAATCCGGCGAATCGGAGGCTGGAGAAGGTCGACCAAACGGACAGGAACAAGGCAAATTCGCTGAACTCGGACGTAAGGGCAAAGGCACACGGACCTCACTCGATCCTCTGGGAGAAGGAAGGCATCTACCATCTACGGGCCGACGGCGGTTCGGTGGTTCTGTGCAGGCTGCGGCCCGGCAAGGGGACCGAGGTGGTGGTGGGCGGCAGGAGGAGCGTGGAAGGCTACGACGTGAAGGGAGGCAAGGTTGCCTACGTGGCAATGACGGACTCGAAGCTCGAGGAGCTCTTCGTGAAGCCAGGAAGGGATGCGCCGATCACCAGTTTCAATGGTGGAGTCTACAGCCAGCTTGACGTCATGGAGCCACAACCCTTCACCTTCAAGGCCAGCGACGGTCAGACAATCGACGGCTGGGCGCTCCTCCCCAGGGGTAGGGGAAGGGTGCCCGGAATCCTCTACGTTCACGGGGGCCCGAAGACCGCCTTCGGCTACGCCTACCTGCACGAGTTCCAGGCTTTCGCTGGGGCAGGCTACGGCGTGGTCTACGTCAACCCGAGGGGAAGCGATGGCTATTCGGAGGTTTTCGCGGACATCAGGGGCAGGTACGGCACCAGAGACTACGACGACCTGATGGAGGGGCTCGATTACGCGTTGAAGAGGTTCCCGAGGATCGACGGCAGGCGTCTGGGAGTCGCGGGCGGCTCCTACGGGGGATACATGACAAACTGGATGGTCGGTCACACGGACAGGTTCAGGGCTGCGGTCACTGACAGGAGCATCGCGAACTGGATAAGCATGTGGGGCACTTCAGACATAGGACCCCACTTCACTTCCGACCAGATGGGCGGCGACCCTTGGGAAGCCGAAGAAAAGCTGATGGCGCAGTCGCCATTGCGCTTCGCCCCCAACGTGAAGACCCCGCTTCTCCTCGTCCACTCGATGGAGGACTACCGCTGTCCGATGCCCGAAGGGGTCCAGTTCTTCACAGCACTGAAGCTGCTGGGGAAGGAGGCCGAGATGGTCCTCTTCCCGGGGGAGAACCACGACCTGTCGAGGGGTGGCAAGCCGAAGCACCGGGTCGCGAGGCTCGGTCATTACATCCGCTGGTTCGATTCGCACCTGAAGAAGTCGAGCTGAGCCTCCGGAAATGGACGGTGTCCTGCTCGGGGTATTCGGCACAGACATCGAGTCCAAAGCCGCGCTCCTCACTTCCCTCGGAAAGAAGAGCGAAGCGGAGGGCACCGTCATCTACCACAGGACGGATTCCGGAAAAAGGGTCTCGCTTCTCGACGACAGGCAGTTCCCGCAGCGCATACAGGGTTACGCCATGGCCGCGTCCATCGTGGACCACGCCCTCTTCCTTTTCCCGAAGACGGGGAAGCTGGGCGTCTCCGACGGCGAGCTCGCGGTCCTGCTTGAGAGCTTCGGTCTCAAAGGCACCATAGAGCTCGTCGGCGGGGCCACGTCGCCCGAGGCTGCCTTGGCAGCGTTGAAGGGGACCGCAGTCGGCAGGTACCCGGTGGAGGTGAGGAACCTCGCCTCCACGGTCTTGGACGTCGGGAAGCTCGCCCCCCGGGAGGATGCTCCGAAGGGCACCCTGATTTACGTGGACAGGTCCTTCACTGTGAAGGGGGTGGGGACGGTGGCCCTGGGGTTCGTGCTGTCGGGCAGCGTCTCCGTCCACGACAAGCTCAGGCCGATTCCTGCCAGGGAAGGGCTGAGGGCAGACGTGAAGGGAATCCAGGTCAACGACGAAGACTTCGACACCGTCGGCAGGGGGATCAGGGTGGGTCTTTCGTTGAGGGGCGTAGAGCCTTCGGACCTAGAGAAGACCCACTGGCTAGACGACGGCACGTTCCAGACCTCCGATACCCTGCAGCTGGCGTTCGCCAAATCCCAGTTCTACAGGCCCTCTGTGGAGGGCCGCGACTTGCACCTGCAGCTTCCCGGCGAGATGCTTCCGGCGGCGATCGCGTCGGGCTCTTCTTCAGGCGGCATTTCAGCGAGACTGCCAGCGGAGGTACCGCTCTGGGAAGGCATGCGGGCCTGCATCGTCGACCTCAACGCCAAGAACCTGCGGATTGCAGGCGGCTGCACCTGCAAGTTTTAATTCGGGCCTCCGACTCCGCGAGAGCACGTCAAGACAAGAGACGGCAACCCTGGGGTCAGGATGCTTCTGGTGCTCCGAGGCTGTGTTCAGCCAGCTAGAGGGCGTCAGCGGCGTGACACCTGGATATTCGGGAGGTTCCGTGCCGAACCCCACGTACGAGCAGGTCTGCACCGACAAGACGGGCCACGCCGAAGTCGCGCGGCTCACCTTCGACCCCGACGTCATCTCCTTCAGGGAGGTGCTCGAAGTATTCTTCTCGACCCACGACCCGACCACCCTCAACCGCCAGGGGGGCGACGTCGGTACCCAGTACAGGTCTGTAGTGTTCTATCACGACGAGGCCCAGCGGAGGGCCGCAGAGACGATTGTCAAGGAGTTGACCGACGACCACGTCTTCAGGAACCCGGTCGTGACTCAAATCGTCCCCTTCAAGGCGTTCTATCCAGCCGAGGACTACCACAAGGACTACTTCCGGAGGAACCCGAACCAGCCGTACTGCCAAGCCGTGATCGCGCCCAAGCTGTCGAAGTTCAGGGCGCACTTCCAGAGCAAGCTGAAGGGGCCCGCGGCCGAAGCGAAGTAGGGTTAAATCCCAGAAACCGGGAGAAGGGTGGAAGCGGCATGTTCGGCTTCGTCAATGCGCTTGGACAGCTCCTGACGGCCATCGTTTCATCGCTCTCGAAGACGCTTTCGGAGCTTGGCTCTGCCCTGAAGACCAGGAGTGGTTCGAGGGCGTTCTCCCTCCTACGGGAAGGGTCTCCTCTGGAGTCGTTCCTCGACTCGGTGCTGAGCCTCGTCTTCTGGGTGCTGGTCCTGGCGCCCTTCATCTTCTTCCCCGTGGTCTACCTCTTCGTTTCGCTGATGAGGTAGCGCGTTGGGGCGATTTCTCGGGATCACGGGCACTCCTGGGACGGGCAAGAAGACCCTGGCGCCTAAGGTGGCAGTTCAGCTTGGCCTGCCATGCATTGGTCTCAACCAGCTCCTGACGGGGGGCGAACTGACCGAGCCCGAGCGGGGGGTGGACCCGCGGAAGCTCAGGAAGCGGCTGATGAAGAGGCATGATCGGAGGGCCGTAGTCTTTGGGCACATGGTCCCTGACGTCCTCGAGAAACGCGATTTGGAGAAGGTCGTCGTGCTCCGCTGCGAGCCTTCTGTCCTGGGTCGTCGACTCAGGAGGCGAGGTTACACCGAGGAGAAGGTGGCCGCGAACGTTGAAGCGGAGCTGATAGGCTTTGTCTCAGCCGGCTGCATCTCGAAGTACGGCAGGGGCAAGATGGCAGAGTTCGACACCACGGACCGGCTCATCCGGGGCTCCGCGAAGGCTGTTGCGAGACTGCTCGGGTCGCCGGAGTCGAAAGGGAAGCTGATAGACTGGGTCCCCCTCTACTCTTCGGCCGTGAAATTGAGGTCCCTCTTGTCGGACGCGAGCACTGACTCGGCCTTCACCTGAACGAGAAGGGGCTTCTGTATCCGCGCGAGGCTGACGACCGCTTCACCCACCTGCAACCTCGTGATGTGCTCCCGCTGTTCGCGCGCAAGGCTCAGCGAGTCTCCGATCAGGTTGACGTCTTCCGGCCATGCGATTCTGTGGATGATTCTTGCTCCAGAGTTCTTGATCATCTCCGACGCGACCTGGGTCGGGAACTGGGCTACGAATATCATCGCCTCGCCAAACTTCCGAAGCTCCGCTATCATCCGCTCCCCCACGCTGGGCGGGTCCTCGGGCCGCCTGGCGGGCGCGACGTTCCGCGCTTCTTCAACGACGGTGATGTGTTCGAGGCCGCTCTTGCTCTGTATTCGCTGCTCGTAGATCATCTTCAGGACTATGTCCGTGAAGATGCTCCTCGTCTGGGCGTCGCGAAGCTGTCCCAGCTCGATGCAGAGGACCTTCCCAAGAATCTCATCGATGCCGAAGGTGCTTGGGCCGTTTAGCGCCCTTCCAGCCTGACCTTGGGTGAGCGGCACCAGCCTCCTCAGCAAGGCGACCTTGGTCTCGTTGTCGTAGGCGGACCGCAGGGGGTAGGCCTCTATCGTTCTCACCAGGGAGCCGAGGTTCGGTATCTCCTCCTCGGCGCTCTCGCTCAGGCGCTTCTGGAGCGCGTTCCGGAACATGTAGGCCTGCGGGTGGGAGAAACGGTAGATGTCGGAGAAGATGTCCGTCACCATGGCTATGTGCTCGGCGGGGTCTGTGTCAGGCCCCGCTTCCAGCGGGTTCAGGGAGAAGTCGTCCTTCCCCGGAGCCACCACCTTGCCCCCGACCGCCCGGGCGGTAGCCCCGTACTCGTTGTGCCAATCGAGGATCATCACGGGGAGCCCGGCCTCCGCCGCCTGTTTCACGATCGCGGCCGCCGTCGTCGACTTCCCTGACCCGGTCATGCCGAGGACGCTGA
>JAFMAU010000066.1 GCA_029784825.1 Nitrososphaerota archaeon
GTTGAGAGCGCCTCGTCGGTCATCGCTTCAAGCCTGGCGGTGTCCGCCGGGCCTATCCTGGGGACCTTCTCACGGGTGTGAAGCTCGCAAGCCGCATCTCCCCCGGCGACGAACAGCATCTTCTGGACCTCTTTCAGGGAGGAGATGACGTTCCGGTCCTTCGAGCCCGCGATCACCACCCCCAGGATGCTGTTCAGCTCGTCAATCGTCCCGTATGCCTCGACCCTCGGGTCGTCCTTCTGGACCCTGGTCGGGCCGTAGAGGGACGTCTCCCCCTTGTCCCCCCTCCTGGTGTACATCAGCATCAATCACGGTACGGGTGGTGTTATCAACATTGGCCGAACTTACAGCCCAAGTCACCGCCCAAGTGAATGGCTCTGTCATTGGCTTTTTCCCGGATGGACGTTAAATATGCGACTTCGCTCCTATCTAGTGGCTGAGGACTGGTCCCGCGTGTTCCGGAGGCGGCTACTGCCGAGAGAGCCGCTTCATTCCAAAGGTACCCGAGCCGCCGAGGCACGGGGTCCTGAAGGCCCATCTCTCCGGGGCAGGCTCCGCGCCAAGTTTGTCGACTGGATATCGAAAGTCGGGGAACAATGCATCGAAGCCCAGACTTCAGACATGAACAATGTCTAGCCCGTCGTTCCAAGGAGACTTGGGACATTTCCAGGAATTCGGTTCGTCCCCGACAGCATAGATTTCTCCTTCGGTGCGCCTCCGGTAGTGGGTGATGTCAAGGTCGGCCGGTTTGGCTCGTATGAGCAGGCCGAAGACCTGGTCGCTGCCGTCAAAAGAGGCAGAGCCCGGCCAGGAATCATCTATCTGCTGGAGAGCCCGGTCTCCGGGAAGGGGAAGGCTCTGGCCTGGATTGAAGCTGAGATGAAGAGAGTCGGACATGATTTCGTCAACTTCGACGGCCCATGGTGGGAGTTCTTCCAGGACGGACAGAAATAGAGATCGGACGACGGCGACGAGCCGTCAGTTGATTAGGCCCTTTCGCACAAATAGGTATTCCTTTTTGGTCAATGTAATTGTCATCCTTGGTCAAGACTCCTTGTGACGCAGGACTTTCTTATGTCACCACCAGCACGGCGGTGGCGAGTCAGACAACGACTTTCGAGGACCAGGAGGTTCATCAGTTCACTCCGCAGGAAGCGTCGAGGCTCCTGCCTGACATAAAGCCGAAGGTGAAGGAGCTCGTCGAAAGGAAGAAGGTGATCGCGAAGCTTCACGACGAGATCGAGAAGTACAATCTCATCGGGTTCAGGACGTCAGAGGTGGCTGAGAGAGCGGCCCAGCTAGACGCCCTTGTGGAAGACATGACCAGGAAGATCGCAGAGCTCGAGGACCTGGGGGTCCAGGTGAAGGACCTTGACCTCGGCCTGGTCGACTTCCCAGCCGAGAGGTACGGTGAGAAGGTGCTCCTCTGTTGGCGCTATGGAGAGGCAGAGGTCTCGTTCTGGCACAAGCCGAGTGAAGGTTTCAACGGCAGAAGGTCGCTGAAGCTGCAGCTGATCCAGCCCTAGTCTGCGAGCAGCTTCTTCGCGTTTGATGAAAGCAGCTTCTGCGAGACCCCCGGCTTCAGCCTCGGCTCAAGGCTCTCCTTGAAGTCGTCCAACCACTCCTTCTGCCTGAGCATGGGATAGTCAGTCCCGAAGAGGAACCTGTCCTGCAGGATGCCGTTGAGATAGGGCATCAGGCTCTGCGGAAGATACTTGGGTTTCCACCCGGAAACGTCGACGAAAACGTTGGGGTTCCTCAGAGCGATGGCGATCGCCACCTCGGGCCACGGCCACCCGAAGTGGGCCATCACCACCTTCAGGTCGGGGAAGCTCTGGCACACTTCGTCCAGGAGCTCCGTCTTGCTGTACTTGATCTCGCAGTCCCCCAGGCCGGTGGTGCCGGTGTGGAAGAGGATGGGCAGCCCCTTTTCCTGGCAGACCTCGTAGATCGGATACATGAGCCGCTTGTCGTTAAGGTAGACGGAGTTGGAGCTGCTGTGGACCTTCAGGCCCCGCATCCCAAGCTTGTTGGCAGCCCGCTTCAGCTCCTTGACCGCATCTCTTCCGGCGTTGGGGTCGACGCCGGCGAAGGGCACGAGCCTGTCCTTCGACTTTCTGGCGATAGTGGCGACCTCGTCGTTCCTGAGGGTATAGTTCCTGAAGGCGGGGTTCCTCGTGGCGTGGGTGTCCTGCCCGAGTATCACCGCCCTTTCCACTCCCGCCTCGTCCATCTCTTCGAGGAGCTGCCCGGTCGTCTCCGGGAGCTTCCCGACGTCAAGCCTGAAGAAGTCGCACGCCTTCATGATGGGCCCGTTCTTCTTCATGAAAGCCCGCGTCCACGGGTGCACGTGAACGTCGACTGACAATTTCCAGGGGCGGGCCGCGTGCCAATCATTAACTTTTATTGGGGGCGGCCCCCGCCTCCTATCGTGAACACCAAGACGAGCGAGCTCTCCGTCGGTGACAGGGCTCCCGACTTTGAGCTGCCCTCCACGTCGGGGAAGCCGGTCCGGCTTGGCTCCTTCAAGGGAAAGCAGGTCGTGCTGTACTTCTACCCGAAGGACGACACTCCAGGGTGCACCACAGAGGCCTGCGCCTTCAGAGACAACCTCCCGAAGTTCGACAAGCTCCACGCAGTGGTGCTGGGGGTGAGTCACGACTCCCTGGACTCGCACGCCAAGTTCGTCGGCAAGTACTCGTTGAATTTCACTCTGCTGAGCGACGAAGGCTTGGAAGCCCACAAGCTCTACAGCACGTGGGTAGAGAAGAACAACTATGGCAGGAAGTACTGGGGGACCGAGCGGTCCACATTCGTGATCGGCGAGGACGGGAAAATCAAGAAGATCTTCAGAAAGGTATCGCCGCAGGGGCACGAAGTCGAGGTCCTGGCGGCGTTGAAGGCATAGGAACGCAGCAGCTTGGGCTCGTTTTTCGCAGGGATCAAGGCAGGGACGCTCAGCGGGATACTTTATGTCGGCGGGATGGCCATCTTCAACGTCGCGCTCCTCTATGCGCTGAAGGCTGACGTCTTGAGCTCGATCACCCAGTCATACCCCGCGGCCTGCCCTGCGGTCCCCAACATCAACGGGACGAGCGTCGAGGACTGCTTCGCCTCGGTGGTCGCGGTGGACGTCCCGTTCAGGGCGTTCGTGGCCTTCTTCGTCGCCCTGCTGTACGCCGGCCTGTTCGGGATGTACCATGACTCCCTGCCGAAGGTCGGCACCACGAAGAAGGGGATACTCGTGGGCGCGATCGTTGGTGTCAACCTGATAATCTTCGGCTTCGCCGGCTACATCTTCGACGGCCAGTCTGAGTTCGCGACCCTTGCCTTCCTCGCAGTCTGGACGGGCGTCTTCGGCTACTTCCTCGGGAGGCTCTACGGCAAGTACACGCGGCTGGTGGGGTTCGAAAGCCAGGACCAAGCCATGCTCAGGCTGATGGTCGACGGAAGGGATGTCACTGGCTCGCTCCGGACGTTTGCAGTGACATCTAATCACAGATTGAGGGCAGAGGTGAGCGACGACGCGTCGTTCAGGGAGTGGGAAGTGGTGGGCGAAGTGACCCTGGAAGACCCGAGATCCTTCGAGACCGTGATGGAGGTCAACGGAGGGGGGACGCTGAGAGGCAAGGTAACCCCAAAGTACTAAGGCAAACGACGAACTTGTCTGTCGGCCCGGTCGAAGATTAAATATTCGGACCTGGAGCGCCGGGGAAATGCTCGTAGTCTCGTCCCCCGAGGAGACCCACTGCCTGAAGTCTGAGACGCATTCGCCTTGGAAGGACGGCTCCAACATCATCTGCTACCGCTGCGGCTTCCTGATTGGGAAGTCCGACGAACCTGCGCTTGGCTCCCTGCTGGACTACTAGGGAGTCTTCCCGAAGTGGTTCGTCAGCGCCCTGAACCCGCGCTTGGCGTAGAAGTTGTTCGCGATTTCGTTCCTGGCCGGCACGTCTGCCACGATTATCTGAGCGCCCATCTTCTTCAGCTCGGACGCGGCCTGCTGGAGCACCTCGTTGCCGAGTGCCTTCCTCCTGTACTCCGGGAGGATGTAGAAATCTGATATGAACCCTTCCATGTGCGGCTCGTAAAAGAGCCTTTGGCGCATTTCCGCCCTGAGAACTCCGACCACCTTCCGACCCTCGGCTGCGACAAGGAGCATCTTGTCCGGGGAGCTCATCGTGGAGGAGATGAACTTCTCTGCCTTCTCCTTTGCGTCAGGGACGACTGCGAACAGGGGGTCGAACTCGTTGTTGAGCCGCTTCGTGCGGACGATCAGGTCAGCCAGAGCCGCGAGGTCCTCCTTCTTCGCGCGTCTGATTTGCACCACGGACGCCTCGTCCTGGGGTGCCGCTATGGCCGATTTACGCCTATTCTGGGGGGTCAAGTATGATTCCGTTTCTCCTTAGCGTTTTCATCACCTTCCTGGAGTGCTCGATCGTCTCCATCGCGGTGCTTAACGACTCCTTTGCAGAAAGCTTCTTGCGGGCGACCCCTTCCCTGATAGCTGCCTGGCCGACCCTCGCAGCTACCCGCGGGAAGACCTCCCACTGCACCATGGTCGGAATAATGTAGTTCCTGCTGATCCCCTTCTCTCTTGCGAACCCCGCGAGCTCCATGGCAGCGTCGATGACCATCGAGTCCGTGATGGTCTTCGCCCTGACGTCGAGGGCACCCCTGAAGATCGCTGGAAACATCAGGCTGTTGTTCACCTGGTTAGGATAGTCCGACCTCCCGGTGGCGACGACTTCTGCCCCGGCTGCGAGTGCAGCGGAAGGGAGCATCTCGGGTACCGGGTTGGCGAGAAAGAACGCTATCCCCCTTCTGTTCATCACGGAGACCTCTTCGGGCTTTATCAGGTCCGGCCCGACGCCTGCGGCAGAGACAAGCGCGTCGGCGCCCTTCAGCGCGTCTTTCAATCCGCCGGTCAGGCGGTCTCCGTTGGTGCGGATCGCGATTTCGTACTTCCACTTGTTCTTGAGCATCAGCTGGTCTATGTCTTCACGTTCCGGGTGGAGTATCCCTTTCGAGTCGAGGACGACCAGGTCCTTCGGGTCGGCGCCCGCCTTCACCATGAGCCTCTCCGCTGCCACGTTGGCAGCGCCGGCCCCGAACAGGACGATCCTCGAGCCGCGGAGCTTCCTCCCTGTGAGCTCCAGGGCGTTGAAGAGCGCCGCAAGCGTGACGCCGGCTGTCCCCTGCTGGTCGTCGTGCCACACGGGGATCTTCATCTCAGCCCGCAGTCGGTCCAGCACTTCGAAGCACTTCGGGGACTCGATGTCTTCGAGGTTGACCCCGCCCAGGGACGGCTCGAGCGCCTTTACGAACTGGATGAGCTCCTCTTCGGTCTTCACCTTCACCGGGAGAGGGATCGCGTTGACCCCGCCGAGGTAGTTGTAGATGAGGGACTTTCCCTCCATCACCGGCATCGCGCCCTCCGGTCCTATGTTGCCGAGGCCCAGCACCCTCGTACCGTCGGTGACGACCGCGACGGTGTTCCAACGCCCAGTGTACTCGAACGACAGCTCGGTGTCTGCCGCGATGGCCCTCGAAACCGCGGCCACGCCTGGAGTGTACCAGATCGAGAAGTCGTCGAGGGACCTCACAGGGACCTTGGGGGAGACGCCTACCTTCCCGGCATAGAACTTCGAATAGGCCAGTGCCTTTCTGGAGAACTCATCCTTCGGAGCGCTCTTGGCCAATGGTTGCGGCCGCCTGAGTTCCGCTATTTGTGCTCTTTCGGCGCGTTCGTGAATGAGGCGCTGGCCCTTGCCACCCATGTGAGTTGGAGCCAAATTCGACCTGAAGCGCCGCCGACCGAGAGGGCGTTTAAGGCTGGCTGGCGATTCTCACAAATGGAAACCGTAGGGCCAAGACTGCCATGTTTCAATCACATAAAATCACAAAAAACACGTCCTCCGTAAATAACGAATAGCCGCCCTGAGCTTCAATTTGCAGCCTTGGAGGGGGAGGGTCTCGACCGGCCTTTTCCAGGTCCCGAACCTCGACCGCCCTGGGTGTGCGCGGAGCGTTTCCAGCTCACTCAAGGGGATGGACGGCGTGCTCAAAGTCGGAATCAACTCCGTGACCGACAACGTGTACGTCAGCTACGATCCTTTGTTGCTGGCCCGGGAGCAGATTCGCAGGGCGATAGCGGACGCGAGCCGGAGTTTCGATGTGCAGACGCGGCGGCCCGGGAGCCGGGGGACCTCGTAATGAGCGGCGCAGTTGACCCAAGGCATCCGGGACGGTCGATCGTCACTCGGGCCGGGCTCTCGGATCGATGGGGAAGATGAAGAAGAAATCGCTGAGGAACCGGAACCGCCACGCCAGGGACGCGGCGGTGCTCCTGACCCTGCTTGTGACCGGCGTAGTCGCAGTCTCATACGCCAGCCTGCGGGGGAGTCCAGGGACGTCGGGGCTCCTTGGACCTGGGGAAAGCGCTCCGAAATTCACCCTTGAATCGGTGAACGGGACCTCCTTCGACCTAGGCAGTTACGCGAACAAGTCAGACGTGTTGCTCTTCTTCAACGAGGGCCTGTCGTGCAGTCCCTGCCTGCAGCAGATGGCCGACATTAACAAGGACTATGCGGCCTTCAGGCAGATGGGCCTGACGGTCGTATCGATTACCTCGGACGGCCTTTCGGGCTTGGGGACGTGGGCGCGCAACACAGGGACGAACACGATGATGGTCCTTTCCGACTCCACCCTCCAAGTGGGAAGCGAGTATGACGTCCTCGGGTCCGATGTCGGCTCGATGCACCCTGGAATGGCGCCAGGCCACACTTTCATTCTCGTAGGCAAGGACGGCAAAGTCCTCTGGAGAGAGGACTACGGCACTTCGACGATGTATGTTCCGATGAGCCAGCTCATCGCCAGCGTGCAGGCGGCAGTCGGCTGAGAACCCCGGGTGCATTCCTTGGTCGTGGTCGCTGTGGTCACAAAGGAGGGGTGCACCCCGTGCCTCAGGGTGAAGCGGATAGTGGGGGAACTCAAAGCAGAGCTCCCGCAGATAGTGGTCAGAGAAGTGGATTTCGGCTCATCGGAGGGGGTCGCGCTGGCCTTGGAGGACGGCATCCTATTCCCGCCCGCCGTCCTGATAGACGGCAGGCTCTTCGCAAAGGGGAAGATCGTGGAAGAGCAGCTCAAGGAGGCAGTCAGGTCGGCGGCAAGGAGCGAGTGAATTGGCGGCGGAGGCGTTCTTGGTAGCATCGGTGATAGTGTCTTTCCTGGCTGGGATTGTGGCCCTGGCGATGCCCTGCTGTTTCAGCGTCCTGCTCCCATCGTACTTCGCTTCTGTGTTCAAGAAGCGGACTGCAATCCTGCGCATGACGTCGGTGTTTGCTATTGGTATTGCGGCCGTGCTCATCCCCATAACCCTAGGCATTACAGCGATTTCGACCTATGTCAGCCTCAACCACGCCCTTCTTTTCGTCGTCGGGGGATTCTTCATGCTGTTCCTCGGCGTCTCCTCTCTGCTGGGGATCCAGCTGGTGCCCATGTTCACGCCCGATGTCGACCTCCAACGCACCGGGGCCCTCCCGGTGTTCGCGCTCGGGGCCTTCTCTGGGGTAGCCAGCTCCTGCTGCGCGCCGGTCCTCGCAGGGATCATGGTCCTGACGGCCCTCGCGTCTTCTCTGGCGGGCGCCCTGGCGGTCGGCACGGCCTACGTTGCGGGCATGGTCTTTCCGCTCTTCGTCACCGGGGCTTTCATGGACCGGACGACGTCAGTCCAGAGGTTTCTGAGCGGGAAGATGGTCGCGACGCCAGTGGGTGAAATCCACTCCTCCAAACTTCTGACCGGGTCCATCTTCATCTCCATGGGAGCGATGACGGCGGTCCTGGGGCTTGCCGACCAGATGCTCCCGACCCCGGGCGCCGACATTTTCAACATCTACGAGAGCGTGATCCAGAACGCCGTCGAGGGGGCGGTATCCTCCCCGGTGGGGCAGGTGGTGCTCGCGGGGTTCGTCGTCACGGCGCTCGGATTGTACGCACTGAGGCGCCTGCGCGGCTCAAGCCCCGGAGAGAGGACTTCTGGAGCCGAAGGACAGACGCAAGAGGTACACATTTGACCACAGAACAAACCTACACCTCAAATACAGATGCGCCCGTGTGTTTCTCGATGAACTCGTCGGAAGGCGCGGGTGCGGCCGGGGTCAGACAGGCGAACTCAGCAGCGTTTTGGCTCTCGGTGGCCGGCCTCGCGATCCAGGCGCTGGCCTTCGTGATGATAGCGACCGTGTACGGCACGGTCTCCGGCTTTGGCTACGGCATGTTCGGAATGATGGGCTACTACGGTGTCATGATGGGACCGTACTTCGGCTTGGGGGGCCTCTGGCTGGGGGCGGCTCTCATAGCCCTCGCCCTGGGGACCCTGGGCGTATTCTGGATGAACACTAACAGCCAGAGGAGGCTAAGGAACGGCGGGATGCTCGTCCTTTTGGCAGCCGTCTTCGCCTTCCCTGAGATGTGGGGGTTCTGGATCGGGTCCATACTCATGTTCGTAGGGGCCATGCTGGCGCTGGCCACAAACCCGGCGGTGGACCCCGGCAGACAGCCATAGACTTCAAGAAAGTTGTATATTCGAGACACCGGCGACCGGCGCAGTGGAGAAAGACAAGACAGTCACGCGTACTTTCCGGATCAGCGAGCAAGCCTTCAACGCCGTCCAGGAGGATGCGAGGAGGCAGAGCGTGAGCGTAAACACCCTGGTCAACCAAGTGATCCTGTCGTATGCCAATTTCGACAGGCACGTGAAGAAGCTGCACATGCTGAAGATATCCAGGCCTACTTTCAGGCGGGTATTGGAAGCTGCCCCCGAGGATGCCATCATACAGGCAGGCAAGGAAGCCGGGAGCGACGTACCCCGGTTCTTCATCCTCGAAAAAGGCGGGGGCCTTTCGCTTCAGGCTGCCCTGGAGCACCTTAGAGACCTGGGCGACTACGGCAACCTCTTCGAGTATTCCGAGACAGTCCAAGACCGGAGGCGGGTGGTCACTCTCGGCCACGAACTCGGGCCCAAGGGGACCCTGTTTTTCGCGCACTACGTCCAGGGGGTCCTGGAGAACGTCCAAGCCAACCCCTCGTTTACTCTCGGGGACAACTCGATAACCATAGAGTTCTAGGCAGGAAGACGCCGCGGCGACACAAATCATCACAAAATACACGCCCATTCTAAATAGCGGCGCCGGGGCGAGAGGGCGAGAATGGACGAAGGAGAGATGCCGCAGGGCGAAAGTGCGTCGGATCCAGTCTGCGGCATGCTGGTGCCGAAGACCGCCGACTCGCTTCACGCCACGGTCAGAGGGTCCACCTACTACTTCTGCAGCGAGACCTGCCTCAAGACCTTCACCGAGCCTGAGCGCCAGCTGAAGGTTCTGAAGAGGAACATCGCGCTGTCAGTCGTTCTTGCGGTTCCGATAATCGTCCTTTCGTACGCTCCACTCCCCCCTTCGGTCCCCGGAAGCCTCCTAGGCTGGACGCTGCTGGCGCTTGCGACCCCCGTACAGTTCGTCGCAGGGTGGAGGTTCTACAGAGGGACCTACGACGCCTTCAAGATGAAGACCTCCAACATGGACATCCTCATCGCCGTAGGGACTTCTGCAGCCTTCTTCTATAGCGCGATATACGTG
>JAFMAU010000067.1 GCA_029784825.1 Nitrososphaerota archaeon
AGTTGACCCCGTGGAGTGGGAGCCAGATCCCCTGCAGGAGGATTATGAGCATGATCTGCACTCCGCCTCTCCCCACCGACGAAAGCACTCCCGCCAGGTTGGCGGCGCTGAACATCCGGTTCTTGAAGAGACCCATGTGGAACATCGGGTCGGTGACCTTGGTCTCGATGAAGGGGAAAGCGACGAGGAGGCCGATCCCGGCTACGAGCGAGGCGACCACCCATGGGTCGTACCATCCCATTGGGGAGCTGCCGTAGGGCTCGAGGGCGTAGGTGACGCCCAGTATGAGGAGCGTCAGGCCGGACGCGAACGTGATGTTCCCCCATACGTCTAGCTTCTGCCCCTTGCGTGTTATCCCGTTGTCCTTGAGCTTCCAGTAGGACCACACTGTCCCGAGCGCGCCAACTGGCACGCTCACCAGGAAGATGTACCGCCAGTCGAAGATCGCAAGGACCCCCCCGAGCACCAGCCCGACGAGCGAGCCTGCTATCGCGGCCGTCATGTTGATCCCGAGGGCCTTCCCCCTTTCCCTCGGAGGGAAGGCGTCGGTGAGTATCGCTGCGCTGTTCGAGAAGAGGAAAGCGCCGCCCACCCCCTGGATTATCCTGAAGACGATGAGCTCCGAGGCGCCGAGGTCGCCCGTGTTAGGCGTCGCCGCGCAGAGAAGAGATCCGACCGTGAAGATGGCGAAGCCCAGGTTGAACATCCTGACCCTGCCGTAGATGTCCGAGATCCTGCCGAAGGAGACCAGGAGCGTGGACGTAACAAGGCTGTAGCCGAACAGTATCCACAGCAGATACTCGAACGACGTGAGAGGGTCTATCGCTATGCCCCTGAAGATCGCCGGGAGGGAGATGAGGACTATCGTCCCGTCGATGGCTGCCATCAGAGTCCCGATGGTTGTGTTCGAGAGCGCGACCCACTTGTAATCTACCAACTCGCTATCCTCCTTGTTCAGTGTCTTTTCGTAAACGCCGTACGAGCGGTCAGCGGGGCTTCCTCAAGCTCTGAATTGACCCATTCGATCTGCGACTCCATGAACACTTTCACTTCCCTGAGATATGCGCCCCTCTCCGACTTTGGGAGCTGAGATATCATCTGGCGGAACAGGTCGATGCCGTCCTTGTATCGGCTGACCATCGCGGGGACCATCACTGAAGGCGGCAGGATGTCGGCGAAGAGCCTCCCTAGGACGCGCTCCCGCCTCCCCATGTTGGAGAGACGCGCGCGGAGCCTTTCGAACTCCCTCCTCCCTTTGGGCGATATCGCGTAGGACTTTGGGCCCTTGCCCGCATGGTCGGCTTGCCTCGCCAACCCGTCGGACACCAGCCCCTTCATGAGCGGGTAGATCGTCCCTGGGCCAGGTTTCCATGCGCCGTCGGTCTTTTCATCTATCTTCTGCATGATCGAATATCCCGTCTCCGTCCCTCGCGAGAGCTGGGCGAGGATGTAGAGCCTGAGGAACCCCCTGGGGACAGCCTGAGGGTGCAGCCATCTCTTTGGCAGTGATCGGACCATGCGAAGGAGAGGCCGTCGTTTCCATGCAATATAAACTAGTATACTATATCGTATTCGATAATCCTTAAATGGACAGGAGCGGAGGCCGCCTCAGAAAATTCAATGGCTCCCTCTCTTGAAGCTGTCCAGCTGACGAAGAACTTCGGGAGCTTCACCGCGGTCTCCGGGCTCGACCTGAAAGTCCAGGGGACGAAGTGCGTCGGGTTCCTTGGGCCGAACGGGGCGGGCAAGACCACGACGATGAAAATGTTCACCGGCCTTATTGCGGCGACGAGCGGGTCCGCGCTGATAAACGGCGTCGATGTAAGCAAGGATAAGAAGTCCGCGCTCGCGTCATGCGCCACCCTCATCGAGACCCCCGAGATCTACTCGTCTTTGACGCCGAAGGAGGCCCTGTCGATGATATGCGAGATCAGAGGGGTGCCCAAGGCCGAGAGAGGAAAGCGGATAGACGAAGCGCTGGGTCTGGTCAAGATGACCGAGTGGGAGAACAAGAGGGTAGGGAGCTTCTCAAAGGGGATGAAGCAGAGGGTCAACGTAGCTTCAACCCTCCTGAGCGACCCGGAGGTCATAATCCTCGACGAGCCCTCTACCGGGCTGGACCCGAGGGGGATGAGCGAGGTCAGGAGCATAGTGAAGTCTCTGAGCGACAGGCTCGTGTTCATGAGCTCCCACCTGCTCGCAGAGGTGACCGAAGTCTGCCAGGAGGTGGCGCTTGTAGACCACGGCAAGCTCCTTGTCTACGACACACTCGAGAACGTCACCGCCAGGTTCTCAGGGGGCGGAGGGTCGGTTCAGGTCGGTTTCAGCCGAATGGTAGACGAGGAAACCGCGTCGAAGGTCTCAAAGTTACAGGGGGTCCAGGGCGTGACGAGGTCCAACGACAGGCACCTGATCGTCAGGTTCGACCCGAAGGCAGTATCCCAGGACAAGCTCTTCGAGGGGGTTGCGGGGCTGAAGGCCGGCGCTGTGAGCTTCGAGCAGGCGTCGGGGCTGGAGGACGCGTATCTGAGCCTCATCAAGGAGACGCTCTGACATGGCGACCAAGGCCAGGGTGGGGAGCGGCTCGCAGATCGGGATCATAACCCGGTACAACTTCCTCAACTACTTCAGGGCGCGGAGATTCTACGTCATGCTCTCGATCATGCTCCTCATCTCCCTCCTGTTGACCGCCGTCGTGGGGTACTACAGGCCAGTCACATTCCTCGGCATCCCAGGGGAGTCTGCGTCCACCGCGGTCCTCGGTTTCTATGGCGCCGGGTGGGGGAGCTTCGTCAGCATCGTGGTGATACTCTCAGCCGCGTTCTTCGGCGGAGACGCCATATCGGGCGAGTTCCAGAACAGGACGGGCTACTTCCTGGTCCCCAACCCGATCAGGAGGTCGGCGATCTATGTCGGGAAGTGGATCGCGGCGCTGGCAGCGTCTACTATCATACTCCTGATCTTTGCGGGGGTCATGCTCGCCAACGGGCTCTATTACTTCCCCGGCAACGTCCCATGGGAATTCGCGCAGTCGGTCGCCTTCGCGTGGATCTATCTGGTGGCAGCCCTTTCTCTGACGTTCGCCTTCAGCTCGCTGTTCAAGAGCAGCTCGATATCGATCCTCATGAGCGTCATCCTGCTCCTTTTCGTGTTCGGCGTCATCGACACGGTGTCGTCGGCTGTGGCAGGGGTCGAACCATGGTACTCCATCACCTACGGCGCGGGGATTATCACGAGCATCCTGAACGTCCCTTACCCCGCGCACCAGCTGACCCAATCGCTCGGCTCCCTCGCAGGCGGGCCGAACAGGACGAACGCGCGGTTCCAGCTCACCACGTTCAACGCGACCGTCCCCGAAGGGCTTGGGATACTCCTCGTCTACTTCGTGGCGATGGCGGCCCTGGGGCTCTGGCTGTTCGAGCGGAAAGAGTTCACTTCGTGATTCAGCCGCTGGTCAGCATGAAGTCGTGGACCTTGCCGTCCTGAAGGTTCGCTAGCACCCCCCTGAGGATGCCGTCGGCGTACTCGCTCCCTGGGTTCAGGCACAGGGTTCGGCCGATCCTGGTGAACCCCTTCGACTCGTGGATGTGCCCGTGCAGGCCTATGAGCGGCGCGTGCGACTCGATGGACTTCCTCACCGCTGTGCTCCCGGCGTGTATGAACTTGATCCCAAGCCCATCCTTGACGTAGTTGAAGTCGTGGCTGACCGCCGGCGCCCTGTCCAGCTCGGTGTCGATGGGCGGGACGTGGAGGTTGTAGACTGCGTTTTCGGGCCGCCTGACCTGGGCCGCGAGCGCTTCGATCATCTCCCCCAGCTTCTCTTCGCTGACCTCTCTGGGACTCTTCCAGGGCGTGGGGTTGGCGTAGCCGAGCGTTATCATCTCGTACCCCCCGTCCAGCTCCACGACCTTGTTCTCTGGGTTGACCACCGGCCCGGAGTCGACGAGGGCCGAGTCGATCTCCAGCTTGTCGTCGTTCCCAGGAGATATGTAGCACTTCACCGGGGTCCCGTTCAGCCTCTCCTGCGCCAGGCCAATCCAGGAGCGCAAGACGTCGGCCATGGCCTCGTCGAAGACCTTGTCCCTTCCGGCGGGGTCAGCCTGCAGCTCAGCCAGCGCCGCGGGCGTGGTGATGAAGGAGTACTGTCCCGCGTCCTGAAGCGTCTTCCTCACTCCTGGGAGGCCGTCCGCGCCGACCGCCTTCTTCTCCCCGAACACGGTCGTTTCATACCTGCCGTCCGGTCTCTCGACGATGGGTATCAGCACCTTGCCGGTGATGTCTCCGCCGAGGATGAGCGCGTCGGCCTTGTACGCCTTGGCCGCGTTGATGAACTTCCTGAAGCACCTGTCAGACCCGTGCACGTCGGTTGTGAAGAAAAGCCTGGGCAATCTTGGCGAAGGTGCCGCGGCCTTCAGACCATATTTAACATGGATTTACACGCGCCTGCGAAACCGGCCCGCTTAGGTTCAACGGAGGAACTTGAATGGGTCGTCGCCTTTTGAAGAGGCGTGCGCCGCGAGGTACATGCCGGCGCTCCACGACTGCCCGTACTGCCCCCTCGCCTCTCCCTTCCGCCCGTCGAGCCACTCGTTGAACCCGACCGCCTCCCCCTCCCTCAGCACGCCGTTCGCCCTGGCCAGGGCGTCCAGCTGCTCTTGGCCCCCCTCTTTCTCCAGAAGGTTGAGCGCGCACACATAGAACCCGCCGACGAATGGCCAGACGCCCCCGTTGTGGTAGTCGAGCGGGCCGCTCCTGTGCTGCACCGGAAGTATCTCGTCGAACTTCTCGTCGTATCCCGCGTCCCCTTTCTTGTATGGAGGGTCGAGGACGCGTGCCGGGTAGGGGTGCGCAAGGCCCCTCTCCACCACAGTATTCAGGATCGAAGTCGCGGTGTCATCCCCCGCGGCTCCCCACACCGCGCAGAGCAGATTGGAGAGCGTGTCGAAGTGGGAGTCGATGCGCGCGAAGGAGATGTACTGCAGGTAGTACCTTCCGGTCATGTCCACGGCCTTCTGCTCCTTGTGGTGGGTCGCGAGCCTTGGCCAGTACTTCGATATCCTGTCCGCGCTCTCCTCTCTGGGGAGGAAGACGTCAGTGAACCTCTCCCGGAGCGACGCGTAATCGAGGAGCCCTATCCCGGTCGCGGGCCTCACCGCGGCACCGAGGAGGTTGCTGAGGCACTTCGTCGCTGTGAGGAACAGGACGTTGTTGTAGAGCGTCTTGCCTGTCCGCTGGATGGCCGCGTCCATCCAGTCGGCGCCCTGCGGCGAATCGACGAGCCAGGAGTTGTTCGCGTCCTGGTACCGCACGAACCGATAGGCATCGACCGCGGCGTCGAGAGGGGCACCCAGGAGCGTCCTGTCCTGCGTGGCATGGTAGAGGCTTGCGAGCCCTATCACATACCAGCATGAGGAGTCGGTCGAGCCTGAGAACCCGAACTCCGGCTGGTCCGTCACCAGGTCGTAGAAGTTTGCTATCTGCCCAAGCGGAGCGCGGGTCCTCGCGAAGGTGTCGATCGTCGTCCTGGCTGACTGGAGGAGGGATTCGTCGTGGATGAGGTTCGCGCCAAGGAACGAGATGAAGGCGTCTCTGGCCCAGACCTGGTTGTAGTAGGCGTGGGACGCCTTGAGCCCCCTCTGGGTCGCGTTGCGCCTGAGGACGCCGAGGGCTCGCTGATAGGTCGCTTCGACTAGTTCTCCCAAGGTCACTGCCTCATGCGGCGGCTTCCACAGCCGCGGTTATCGACGTGAAGATCTCCGACACCTTCTTTGTGGCGAACCCCTTCAGCAGCGTGGAGCCGATCCCGGCCATCACCCCAGTGATGTCCGCGTCCGCCGACCAGCGCATCGTGGTCGACGGCCCGCCGGAGAGCTCGAAGACGCTGGTGATCTTCATCGCGCTCCCGCTCCCTGACCCCTCGGCCGTCATGGTCGCCTTCGTCGGGGGGGCGGTCTTTCCTATGGTCAACCTCATCCTGAGGGTGCTCGACACAACCGCGATCCTTAGCTTGATCTTCGCCTCGAGGCTCGAGCCGTCGAGGACTCGGACATCCTCTGCGTCGGGGAGCGTCTTGGCCACGAAGCCTGGGTCCGTGAGCATCGAGTAGACCCTGTCCGCGGATGCCTTGATCGCGTTTGAACCTTCCAGATGCAGCTGCATGTCCGGTTGCAGACCTGACGCGGTTAAAATCCTACCTGTAGGCCTCGAATTCCCTGCCGAGGACCGACGAGGCTATCTTCAGCTCCATTATCTCGTCCGTCCCCTCGTAGATCCTTGCCACCCTCGAGTCGAGGAAGTGCTTCGCCACTGGAGACATGATGGAGTAACCGAACCCGCCGAAGCACTGGACCGCCCTGTCCGCAGACTCGAAGGCGGAGCGCGAGGACATGTACTTCGCCACTGCAGACAGCCTGTCAGCGTCAGCCCTGAGGGCGAGGTTCCGCAGGTCCTTCTCATACTCGTCCTTCTTCAGCGCCGCCCGGTAGTCGAGCCACCTGCAGGCCTCCAGGTTCGACTCGATGAAGGCCACGTGCCTCTGTATGAGCTGGTGACGCGCTATCTCTTTCCCGTGCTGGACCCTGGACGTGGTCCTCTCTCTCACTTGGTTGAGGCAGTCCTCCATGACGCCGAGGCAACCAGAGCCGATGCCGATCCTGCCGTTGAGCAGGGCCGCATAGGCCAAGGAGAGCCCCTTCCCTTCTTCGCCGAGGAGGTCCTCCCTGTCGACGTGGACGTCGTCCAGCGTCAGGAGAGAGGTGTCAGAGGTGAACAGCCCTATCTTTTCTTCAAGCCGCATGTCCACGCTGAACCCCTTGTCGCTGGTGTCGACCACGAAGGCGGTGACCCCCTTCCCGTCGGCCGGCCTGGCGAAGGCGATCAGGTTCGTGGCGATGGACCCGTTCGATATCAGATACTTCGAGCCTGAGAGCCTGTACCCGTCGCCGTCTTTGACGTAGGTCGTCCTGAGGGACGCGGGGTCCGAGCCGGCTTCCGGCTCGGTCAGGCCATAAGCGAAGACGACGTCCCCCTTGGCGGCCCCCGGGAGGTATCTCTCCTTCTGCTCCTGGGTCCCCCAGTCCTGTACGGCCAGGCTGCCGAGGCACAGGTGGACGTCGACGAACGTGATCACCCCCAACCCCGTCTGTCCCAACCGCTCGAGAAACAGGGACTCGACCAGCTGGCGGGCGCCGCGTCCTCCGTACCTCTCCTGGATCGGGACCCCCATCAGGTTGTGCCGGGCCAGGACGGCGGGGACCTCGGGGTTGTACTTGCGCTCCAGGTACTTCTCGTATTCGGAGACGAGCAGCTCGTCGGCGGCTACGTCTGCGTCCTCTAGGATGGAAAGCTCTGACTTCCCGAGACCTATCAGCTTCCCCACCTCGTCCACCGACGCCTGGAAGAGCCGCTCCAAGTGAAGTGGGGGCTCCGGGCGGGGGCTTTATCCTCTTTGAGGGCGAGCCTTTTCTAGAGGCGGGCTCTGTTCGGCCCCGAAGCATGAAGACGGACGTCTCCCCGATGTGGCTCACCTACTTCATGGTGAAATGGGACGAGGTGGCACAGTCCGAATCAGACCAGAAGTGCACCGACTGCGGCGCTCCCTTGAAGAAGACCGAGCCGTTCACCGACGGCGAGGGGTTGAGCTTTGAGGGATACGTCTGTCACCGCGACAAGAGGGTCACGTGGATCAGGACCGGCTAAGGGGTCGGACGGGGGTCCCGGAATCCCTCGCCGTACCTGTGGGGCCGGTTCATGTTCTTCGCCCACTTCTTCTCGAAGACTTCGTCTAGGTTGGCGCCGGGGGCGATGAGCCTGGACGCGTCGAGCACGTAGAAGATGACGTCTATGAGCTCCTCCACCGTCTCAGCCGTAGGCTTCCCTTTCTTCCACGAGTCTCCAGCTTCCCCCAGCTCGATGAACGCGAAGAGCAGCTTGTTCGCGATCTCGTCCGGAGTGTTGCCGAACCCCTTCGCGACCACCAGCTCCTCTACCTTCTTCTTCGCCTCTTCGAGCGACGGCACGGGCCCCGAGCCCGGCGGAGTGGCTATGAACCTTTTCGTTTTGGAAGGACAACTTCTTGGTAGTACCTGCACCCTCCCTTCAGGGTGCACGACCCGCACTTCGGACCAATCGGCTTGCAGGTGGTCTGGCCGAACCGGACGAACAGGTCGTTCAGGTCGAGCCAGTACCGCTTCGGTACCTTCCGGACGAGGACCGCTTCCGTGTCTTCCGGCTTCACCGTGTCCGCGAGCCCCAGCCTGTTTGAGATCCTGTGCACGTGGGTGTCGACGGGGATCGCGGGTTTGTTGAAGGCGTAGACGAGCACGCAGTTGGCTGTCTTGCGTCCGACGGCGTGTATCTTCAGCAGGTCGACTTCGTTGTCCGGGACCTTCCCGCCGAAATCCGTGACAAGTTGCTTGGAAGCCCTGATGACGTTCTTTGCTTTCATGTTGTAGAAGCCCGAGGGGCGCACCAGCCTGCGGACGGTCTCCAGGTCTGCCCCGGCGAGCTCGTAGGGGGTCTTGTACACTGAAAACAGGTTTTCAGTCGCCCTCGTCGTGTTTTCATCCTTCGTCCTGTGCGAGAGTATCGTCCCTATCAGGATCTTGAACGGGTCCCCTCCCTCTGCGTCCTGAAGCTGCGCCAACGCCGTGGCCCTCTTGTCTTTCGAGCCGTAGACCATGCCGCGGACCTCGCGGAGGATTGCGGCTACGCCTAGTTGCTTTCTGCGACCCAGGGCTCTTTTCTGTACCAGCTCGCGATCTCCTCGCACGTCGCTCTAAGGTCGTACTTGGGCGCGTACCCCAGCTCCTGCCAGGCCGGCTGCTCGCCGATCGCGAGCGAGGCGCGGAGCTGTTCGCCCGCGTACTTTGGAAGGGCCGAGGCTGTGAACATGCCCTGCCTCTTGACCTCGGCGGATTTCCCGAGGGCTGCAATCAGCGCCCGGGCGAGGTCCTCGGAGGTAGAGTCGAACGACTTCACCATGTAGACGCTCCCCGTCCGCTGGCTCCCCAGCGCGGCCTTGTACATGGCCTGAGCCATGTCCTTGGGGTGCGAGAACGACATCTTCCCACCCGGAGGGAGGACCACCTTCCCGGCGTCGATCATCTTCAGGAGGGGGACGGCGACAGTCTCGTCCCTGGGCCCAACCCCCTTGGCCGCCCTGACGATGGTTACCCGCGGGGCGCCGCTTCTCTTGGAGAATTCGAGCAGAAGCCGCTCAGCCTCGGCCTTCGCCTTCTGATACTCGGAGGCCGGCCGTAGCGGCATGGAGTCCGTTATGTCCCTCGCCCCGAACCCGAAGACGTCTAGCGTGCTTAGCTGCACGAAGGACTTCGCCTTGGCTTCCGATGCTACCTCGAGGAGGTTGAGGATGCCCTCGGCGTTTGGCGCCATGAAGCCCGTCTCCGAGTCTGGCATGGGTGATGCGAGGTTGTACACCACGTCGACCCCCTCCATGGCATCGTGCAGGGAGTGGTGGTCGGACAGGTCTGCCTCGATC
>JAFMAU010000068.1 GCA_029784825.1 Nitrososphaerota archaeon
TCTGGGAGCCGAGAAAGCCCAGCTGCCGGCCGTGAATCTGCGAAGCGACGAGCTTGTCCAGCGTGGCGACGGAGAACCCTCTCGCCTTTGCGACCATGGGAACCTGGGCATAAGCCGCGGCAGGCGAGATGTCGGGGTCCAGCCCGGCCTCCGGGACCCTCTCGCAGAATATCCCCCAGTTGCGGCTCTTGGATATCTTGTCCCCTTCGTAGTTGCAGAACTGGAGCCCAACGACGTCGTAGGGGAGGTTCAGCCCGCCATGTGCGAAGAGCATCCCTGGCCAGAATATGGTGTGGAACGGGATGTTGTCCTTCCCCAGAAAGTTGTAGATCTCCGCGTCTTCGTCGAGCCAGAACTTCCTCCAATACTCCGGCTTCCCGTTCGCTTCCGCCCACTCCTTGGTTGCGGAGATGTAGCCGATGGGCGCGTCGAACCACACGTAGAACACCTTGTCGTCGTAGTCCTTCAGGGGGACCGGCACCCCCCACCTGAGGTCCCTTGTTATCGAGCGCTTCTTGAGGCCCTCCTTCAGCCACCCCAGCGCAAGGGACGTGACCTGCTCCTTCCACTCCTTCTTCGACCCTATCCATCGCTCGAGCTTCTCCTGGACCTTGCCCAGCTCCAGGAACAGCTGCTTGCTGTCTCGCCAGACCGGGACGCTGCCGTCTATATTGCACCTTGGGTTCACTAGCTGGATCGGATCGAGGAGCGTGGAGCACCGCTCGCACTGGTCCCCCCTGGCGAACTCGTATCCGCATGCAGGGCAGGTCCCCTGCACGTATCTGTCGGGAAGGAAGATGTTGTCCTTTTCGCAGAACGGGAGGCGCATTTCCCCTTCGCTCACGAACCCTTTCCTGTAAATCTCGAGAAAGAACTCCTGGGTCGTCTTGTGGTGGATGGGGGTGGACGTCCGGGTGAAGTTATCGTATGAGATGCAGAACCACGAGTAGATGTCCTTGTGGACCTGGTAGAGGGCGTCGGTGAGCTCCCTCGGGGTTATCCCCAGCTCCAGGGCGGCGACTTCTGTCGGCGTCCCATTCTCGTCCGCCGCTCCCACGAACAGCGTCTCGTAGCCCCTGAGCCTGCAGTGTCTCGCGAATATGTCGGCCGGGAGGTGGGAGCCCACTATGTTCCCGACGTGCGGGACCGCATTCGTGTACGGGAGGGCGCATAGGACGAGCACGCGCCTCCGCTTCGTTTTCCTCTCCACGGCTGGTCTCGATCCAGCCCCTTTCAGTATAAACCTTGGCTCAGATTTCCCAGCTTTTGGCGTACTCCCTCTGTTCCCTGGTCTGGGCGCCGATAGAGATGCCCATGGACTTCAGGGCCGCCCTGGCTACCTCGTCCTCCAGCTCAGGAGGGACGCCGTACACCCGCTTCTGCATCTTGTCGTGCTCGCCACGGATGCGGATCGCGGCCATCATCTGGTTGGCGAACGACATCTGCATCACCTCCGGAGGGTGTCCTTCGGCTGCCACGAGGTTCGCGATCCTCCCCTTCCCGACCAGGTACACCTTCTTCCCTGACGGAAGGGTGA
Source organism: Nitrososphaerota archaeon (assembly GCA_029784825.1). Next base: position 1,538 of record JAFMAU010000068.1, read on the forward strand.
CCTCGTCCACGTTCGGCCTGACCTCCTTCACCCCCTTCGCCTTCGACATCATCGTCTTCACGTCGATCTCGACGTCGAAGTGCCCGGCGTTGGAGAGTATCGCGCCCTCCTTCATCTTCTCGACCGCGGAGTAGGGGATCACGTGCTTCTGGCCCGTGGTCGTGACGAAGAGCTGTCCCTCGCGGGCGGCCGCGTCGATGTCCGAGACGTCGAACCCGTCCAGGTGGGCTTCCAGCGCCTTCACCGGGTCTACTTCCACCACGGTGACCCTGGCCCCCATCCCCCGGGCCCTCATCGCCACCCCCTTCCCAACCCATCCATAGCCGACCACCACGGCCCTGACGCCGGCGAGCAGCAGGGCGGTCGCCCTCATGATGCCGTCCAGGGTGCTCTGCCCCGTCCCGTACCTGTTGTCGAACATGAACTTGGTCTTCGCGTCGTTCACCGCGATGACCGGGTAGGCAAGCTTCCCCTCGGCCTCCATGGCCTTCAGCCTCATGACTCCGGTCGTCGTCTCCTCAGACCCCCCGACGATCCCCCTGGCCTTCGCCATGTGCGCCGCGACGTGCAGGTCCGCCCCGTCGTCAATGAGCTGCTCTGGCCGAGCCCCCAACACCTGCTCGATGCACCAGTTGTAGTCCTTCGGCGACTGGCCCCTCCATGCCCATACGTCGGTCCGGGTCGAGAGGTACGCCGCTATGTCGTCCTGCGTGGAAAGCGGGTTGGCTCCTGCGAGCTTGACATCGGCGCCCGCGCTCAGCAGGGCGTCTATCAGGACAGAGGTCTCCTTCGTGACATGCAGGCAGACCCCGACCTTGATCCCCTCGAGGGGCCTGGACTTCCCATACTTCTCTGCCAGATTGGTGAGCGCCCCCATGTGGGCCTTCGCCCACAGGAAGTTCCTCTCTCCGTCCCGGCTCAGCTTCGCATCCGCTACCCTCGTCATCTCTTCTCTCCCCGCAGCCCTGCGACGGTGTCCTCTATCAACTGTCTGACTGTCCTCCCCGACATCTTCATCACCTTAAGGACCTCTCCATGGCTCACCTTCGCCTGCATCCCTGCCGCCCAGTTGGTCGCTATCACGACCGACGCGTATCCGATGCCCTTCTCGTTCGCCAGGACCACTTCGGGGACCCCGGTCATCCCTACCACGTCCCCGCCGAGTATCTTGTACATCTTGATCTCAGCCGCCGTCTCGAACCTCGGTCCCTCCGCGCACACGTAGACGAGGTGCTGGTGGAGGTCCAGGCCCATCTTCTTCGCGGCCACGCTCAGCTCCAGGTTGATGTGCCTGCTGTATGGATAGGTCATGTCCGTGTGCACGACCTTGTCCTCGAAGAAGGTCGTCTGTCTCCGCTTCGTGAAGTCGAGGAACTGCTCGATAAGGCCGACCGCCCCCACCCGGAACCCCTGGTTCATCGACCCTACGGCGCTGGTGGCGACGACCTCCTTGACCCCGAGCTGCTCGAAGGCAGCGATGTTCGCCTTGTAGTTGATGCCGTGGGGAGGAGACTTGTGCGCGGCCCCGTGCCTCGCTATGATGACGTATCCTTCCTCAGGGTGAGGATAGACCACCGCCGTGCCGTAGCGGGTCCTGACCGTCTTGGGTCCGCTCAGCTCGAAGTGCTCAGTGACGCCGGTGCCGGTGATCACCCCGACGGGGGGTCTGTCCCTAGTCATACTTCGCAAGGGAATAGACGTCATAGCCTGCCAGCTTGCGCCTTCCGTTGAGGGGCTTCAGCTCAGTGACGAACGCGAAGCCCACGACCTTGCCGCCGAGCCTCTCCACGAGGGTGGCCGCCGCCTTCGAGGTCCCGCCCGTCGCCAGGAGGTCGTCCACCACCAGCACCCTGTCTCCCTTTGAGATCGAGTCAGAGTGCATCTCCAGCCCCTGCCTCCCATATTCCAGCTCGTAGTTCACGCTGAGCTTATTCGCCGGGAGCTTCCCCACCTTCCTGGCCGGCACGAACCCCACGCCGAGCCTGTCTGCGAGGGGCGCCCCTACTATGAACCCGCGGGCCTCTATGCCCACCACCTTGTCGAGCTTCGCGCCCTTCCACTTCCTCTCCAGCGCGTCGGCGACCCTCCTGTTCAGCTTCCCGTTCCTCCAGAGGGTTGTGAGGTCCTTGAATGGGATCCCCTTCTTCGGGTAGTCGGGTATGGTCCTGATCGCCTTCCTGACGTCGGCTTCGAGGCCCCCCACTACGCGGTCAGCCTCGCATGTTCCAGCGCCGACCCGCACCCGCAGGTGCGCTCCGCCGGGAGCCGCTTGACGATCTGCTCGATCAGCTTCCTCAGGTTCTCCAGGTTCCTGTTGAACACCCTGATGACCTCCTCATGCGAGACGGCCTTCACAGTGGGGTCCCCCTCCAGCCCAGCATCGTAGTCTGTGACCAGCGAGATGTTGAGGAAGCACATCTCCTGCTCTCTGGCGAGGACGACCTCCGGGTACTGGGTCATGTTGATCACATCCCATCTCTGCCTCGAGAAGAACCTGCTCTCGGCTTTGGTGGAGAACCTCGGTCCCTGGATCACCACCACGGTCCCCGCTTCGTGGAACTTCAGCCCAAGCACCTGTGCTGCCTCCACCGCCGTCCTCCTCATCTGGGGGCAGTACGGCGAGGCGGTGCTGACATGGGTGGTGAGGGGCCCGTCGTAGAACGTGTCCTTCCTCCCTGTGGTGAAATTCACGAACTGGTCGCAGAAGACGAGGTCCCCTGGACCTACCTCGCTCTTCAGGCTCCCCACCGCGTTGGGGGCGATTATCCGGCCCACCCCGAGTTTCTTGAATGCGAACAGGTTGGCCCTGTATGGCACCATGTGGGGCGGGAACTCGTGATGGACCCCATGCCGCGGCAGGAATGCCACCCTCTTCCCTTCTATCTCAGAGAGCGTGACCTTCGCGCTGGGCTTGCCATAGGGGGTCGCCACCGACACCCCGCGCGACCCTTTCGCAAACTTGTAGAACCCAGAGCCGCCAAAGACGCCGAACTCCGCCCTCGGCTTCACAGCCCGCCTCCCGGCGTTTCCGATTTAATCTTTTGACTTCGTGCGAACCTTCCCGCCACGCCAGAAGACTTGAAATACCGAGAACGGCGGATTCGTCCGATGCCCCATTCATACGAGGAGCTTCTCTCCAGGGCCAGGTCAGGGCTGGACAAGGACGCGAAGAAGTCCGGAGCCCTCAGGCTGGAGCTACCGGAACCAGACGTAATCTGGGTCGGAAACAAGACCATCTTCCGAAACTACGCAGAGTTCCCCAAACTCCTCAGGCGCGACTCGGCCCGGGTCCTGATGTACCTTGCCAAGGAGCTCGCCACCGCCGCCTCTCTCGACGGCGAAAGGGCGATCTTCATCGGCCGCAAAGACAAGGACTCTTTCGCACAGCTGCTCCAGAGATACCTCAAGGAGGGCGTGGTCTGCCCGGTCTGCGGGAGCCCTGACACGCATCTCGAGAAGGACAAGCGCATGTGGTTCATGGTGTGCGAGGCCTGCGGGGCAAGGTCAGTGGCCAAGGTGGCATGACCCCCGACGGCAGGGGGTTCTCGGTGAGGACTGCCGAGTTCAAGGGGACCATCCTCGTGAACATGTGCGACGAGGAGCTGGTGGGGAAGACGGTGGAGGAGGGGACCCTGAAGGTGCATCTCTCGAAGGAATTCTATTCTGGGGAGGTCGTGGACAAGGGTGAGGCTCTCAGGCTCATCCGCACCTGCTCGGTCATCAACCTCGCAGGGACGAGATCGGTGTCGCTCGCCGTGGAGAACAAGGTGGGGGCACCGGAGGCGGTGCGGGAAATAGACGAGATTCCTTTCCTCATGATCTACAAATTCGCGGGCTAGTCCCCGAACTTCTTCAGCATCTCTTTCTGGGCGCCCGTCAGGTGCCTGGGCACCTCCACGTTCACGATGACGTACTGGCTCCCCTTCCCCCTTCCTCCGACCTTGGGGAGGCCCCTGTCCTTTATGGTGAACCTCTCCCCCGGCTGCGTGCCGCTCGGGATCTGAAGCACCGCGTCGCCGTAGAGGGTGGGGACCTTGACCTCGGTCCCGAGCATCGCCTGGATCGCATTGATCTTCGTCGTGAAGTAGACGTCGCTGTTCTCTCTCACAAAGGTCCTGTGCGGCCTCACGTTCACGACGATGTAGAGGTCGCCCGGCGGGGTCCCTGACTCTCCCGCGTCCCCCTCCCCCCTGAGCCGGAGCGTATGGCCGTCTTCCAGCCCGCCGGGCACCACGAGGCTGATCCTCCGTCTCCGCTCCACGACCCCTCTCCCCTTGCAGTCGGCGCAGGGCGAATCGATGGTGAATCCCCTCCCCCGGCACCTGTCGCACGCCGTGACCCTGACAAGCCTCGCGAACCCCGCAGACTGCACCTTCTGGACCTGTCCGGTCCCTCCGCAGGTCCCGCAGGCCCTGGGAGAGGTGCCGGCCTTGGCCCCGCTCCCGCCGCAGGTGGAGCACATCTCGGTCCTCGGGATCTCGATCTCCCTGGTCGACTCTGACACAAGGTCCTCGAGGTTAAGCTGGAGGTGGTACGTGAGGTCCTCTCCCCTGGCCGGCCTGCCGCCCCCTCCGAAGAACTGCGAGAAGATGTCGTCGAACCCGAACCCCGCCCCCCGGAAGAACTCGCCGAAGTTGACTCCCCGGAAGATGTCTTCTTGGCTGTAACGCTGGTAGACCCCCTCTCTGCCGAACGAGTCGTACTGCCTCCGCTTCTCGTCGTCCGAGAGCACCGCGTAGGCCTCCGAGATCTCCTTGAACCGCTCTTCCGCCTCAGGGGACTTGTTCCTGTCCGGGTGGAACTGGAGCGCCAGCTTCCTGTAGGCGTCCTTGATCTGGTCCTTGGCGGCTCCCTTCGGCACGCCGAGTACTTCGTAGTAGTCTTTGGCAGCCAACCTGAGCGTCCCTACTTGCCTTCAGACACCTTGTAGTCGGCGTCGCTCACGTTCTGGCCCCCTTGCTGCGGGCCCGGCTCTGCCTGCTGGGTCCGGGCTCGCTGCTGGTAGACCGACGCCCCAACCTCCTGGAGGACCTTCTTCAGCGCCTCGTTCTTCTCCCTGATCTGGGCGATGTCTTGGCCCCCTATGGCCTTCCGGAGGTCGGAAGCTGCAGCGTCCAACCGGTCGAGGTTCGCCTTGTCGACCTTCCCTTCGAGGTCGCGCTTTGTCTTCTCGGTCGTATAGAGGACCGAGTCGGCTTCGTTCCTAAGCTCCGCTTCGTCTCTCTTCTTCTTGTCCTGGTCAGAGAACGACTCCGCTTCCTTGATCAGCCTCTCCTTCTCATCCTTGGAGAGCTTCGTCGACGCGGAGATGGTGATCTTGTTCTCCTTGCCGGTCCCCATGTCCTTGGCTCCGACGGTCAGTATCCCGTTGGCGTCGATGTCGAAGGTCACCTCGATCTGCGGGACCCCTCTGGGCGCCGGCGGGATGCCTGCCAGGTTGAACATGCCAAGGGACGCGTTGTCTGCCGCCATGCTCCTCTCCCCCTGCACCACGTGGATGGTCACCGCCGTCTGGAAGTCGGCCGCGGTGGTGAACGTCTTGCTCCGCTTCGTGGGGATGGTGGCGTTCTTCTCGATGAGGTGCTCCGTTATCCCACCCAGCGTCTCGACTCCAAGCGAAAGCGGGGTCACATCGAGCAGGAGTATGTCCTTGATCTCCCCCGCCAGCACCGCGCCCTGAATGGCCGCCCCGATGGCCACCGCCTCCATCGGGTCCACCCCTCTTTCCGCGGGTTTACCAGCGACGTCCTCGACGAACTTCCTCACCAGCGGCATCCTCGTCATCCCTCCGATCAGGATCACCTTGTCAACCTGTTCGGGCGAGAGCTTCGCGTCGCTCATCACCCTCCGTATGGTCTGCTCAGTCTTCGCGACTATGGGCCGAGATACCTCTTCCAGTTTCGTCCTGGTCAGGGTGTAGTGGAGGTTCTTCGGCCCCGACGCGTCGCTGGCGATGAACGGCAGGTCCACGTCGGTGGAGGTGAGGTTCGAAAGCTGGATCTTGGCCTGCTCCGCCGCCTCCTTGAGCCTGGCCATGGCAGTCCTGTCCGAGCCCAGGTCCAGACCCGTCTTCGAGCGGAAGTCGTCCAGGAGCACCTGGATCACTGCCTTGTCTATGTCCGTGCCCCCGGTCTGCGTGTCCCCTGACGTGGCCAGCACCTGGAACACCCCCTTCCCGAACTCCATGATGGTGGCGTCGTGGGTGCCGCCCCCGAAGCTGAACACAAGTATCTTCATTTCCTTCTCCGACTTGTCCAACCCGTAGGCGAGAGACGCGGCGGTCGGCTCGTTGATTATCCTCACCACCTCCAGGCCTGCAATCTCTCCCGCATCCTTGGTCGACTGGCGCTGGTTGTCGTTGAAGTGGGCGGGGACGGTGATGACCGCCTTCTTCACCGGGTAGCCGAGAAACACCTCGGCATCGTGCTTGATCTTCTGAAGGATGTACGAACTGAGCTGTTCGGGGGAGTAGTCCTTTCCCGTAAGGCTGACGCGGTAATCGGTGCCCATCTTCCTCTTGATTTCGAAGACCGTCCCGTCTGGGTTGGTGACAACCTGCCTCCTAGCCGGCTCTCCCACAAGCAGCTGGCCGTCCTTGGTGAACGCCACTACCGAAGGGAACATCTTCCCCGCAGGGGTCGCTCCTTCGGCGCTCGGGACGACCACCGGCCTTCCTGCCTCCACCACGGCCGCGGCCGAGTTGGTGGTGCCGAGGTCTATCCCTATGATCTTCTCTCTCGCGCTACTCACTTACCTTCGCCTCTCCACTGGCCGCCTTTGACGCCAATTCAACTTTTACCATACTGGGCCTGAGCACCTGACCCCTGAACAAGAAGCCGGGCCGCACTTCCTCGACCACCATGTCGGCCCCCCTGGCGTTCCCCTGGGACTTTGCGACCGCTTCGTGCACAGCGGGGTCGAATGGCCTCCCAACTGCCTCTATCTTCTCGACCCCCACGGCCCTCAGCGTGGATAGCAGATTCCGCTGAACCATGCCTATCCCCTCCATCAGATCTGCCCGCTCTGCGCCTTTCTCTGCATGTTTCACCGCCAGGTCCAGTTCGTCCTGAATCACGAGAAGCCTGCTGATGAGAGGTCTCGCCGCCGATTCGCTGGCTTCTTTCAACTCCCTGTCCGCCCTCTTTCTGTAGTTCTCCAGGTCGGCCTGGGCGTACTTCAGTCGAGTCAGCAGCTCTGCGTTCCTCTCCTTCTCGTTCTTCAGCTCTCGCTCAAGCTCTCCGAGGATCGTTTGTTCCTCGTCCTGGACTCCCTCATCTTTCGACTCTAGCATGTGAGACCAACCATTCCCGCAGGAATATCCCGCGCCTTCTCTCACATGTATAAATTTTAACGACTCCTGGGTAGTGCGTGGACGAGTCAGACGAGACCAGTAAGATGAGAGAGCGCCTCCTGCGCTTCGAGCGGGAAAGCAGGTACCTCAGGAAAGACTCGGATGAGAGGAAGGTCCTGGAGGAGGTGTTCGACAGGTCGACCCAGCTGGCCATCGAGGAGCTCATCGCGAGAAAGGACCTTGGTGAGCTGTATGGGGTCGTAAGCGCGGGGAAGGAGGCCAGGGTCTACCTAGGGGAGGACAGGGAGAAGGGTCCAGTCGCGGTCAAGATATACCTCGTCTCAGCCTCGGACTTCCGGAAGCGCATGAGCTACATAGCCGGGGACAGGAGGTTCGGTAAGCTCCCGTCAGGATCCAGGGACACGATCTATCTCTGGACACGGAAGGAGTTCAAGAACCTCCAGCTCGCAGAGTCGGCTGGAATCA
>JAFMAU010000069.1 GCA_029784825.1 Nitrososphaerota archaeon
ACATGCGCCGAAAGTTCGGGAGCTTGTCGAGGAGCTTGTCGAACAGCAGCTCCGGCGGGACGGAGTCCAGGCCAAGCACAGCGACCTTGTTCGTCAACTTCTCACTCCACGAAGGGCGCCTTCGACTTCAGGATCACCTGGGCGACCTCGGGCCTCATGAACTCCTTCGGGGGTGTCTCGCCAGCCGCGAACATCTGCCTCAGCTTGGTCCCGCTGAACGAGAGCCTGTCCTCCTCGCCGTGGGGGCAGCTCCTCTCGCTCGCTATGCCGGCGCACTTCCTGCAGTAATAGAACTCCCTGAAGAAGAGCGGGGTTATCCCCAGGTCTGGGAACTCGCCGAAGATCTCCTGCGCCGCGTACGGGCCGTAGTAGTTCCCGACCCCGGCGTGGTCCCGGCCGATGGTTATGTGGGTGCACCCGAAGTTCTTCCTCATTATCGCGTGCATCACCGCCTCCTTCGGCCCAGCGTACTGCATCTCGTAGTGCAGGGCGCTCAGCACGACTGACCTCTTCGGATAGTAGTTGTCTATGAGCGCCCTGTACGCTGAGAGTATGACGTCGTCCTGGAAGTCCCCCGGCTTCTTCTTCCCGAGCACAGGGTTGACGAAGAGCCCGTCCACCAAGGCGAGCGCGCTCTTCTGGAGGTACTCGTGGTTGATATGAGGCGCGTTCCGCGTCTGGAACGCTACCACTGTCTTCCACCCCCGTTCGGCGAAGAGGACCCTAGTCTCCTTCGGGGTCAGCGTGTAGTCTGAGAACCGCCCGTAGTCCTGCCTGGCCGCCGACTTCAGCCTGCCCGAGACCGCCCGGTCAAGTCCTGCGTATATCTTCGCGACTCCCGGGTGCTTCTCGTCCTCGCTCCCGAACACCTTCATCGCATATTCTTTCTTCGAGAACGCGAAGCTCCCGCCGTACTCCAGGACCGCCAGGGGCTCGTCCTTCTGGTCGACTATGAGCAGCTCGTCCCCAGCTTTGGCCTTCGGTATCTCCGGGGGAGTCAAGAGTATCGGTATCGTCCACGGCACGTCGCTAGGCAGCCGCATCTGGTCGATGACGCCGAGGTATTCGTCCTCTCCCATGAACCCGTCCAGCGGGCTGTACACCCCGCTCGCGAGGTTCGCCACGGTCTGGCGCATCTCCTCCCCGACCCGGATCTTCTGCCCCCCTGAGAACCCTGAGAACGCAGAGTGGTCGGCGTGCTGCCTGACCTGAACCAGCTTCCCCCCGTGGGGCTGACTCGCCATCGCTATCCCCTACAGGTATCCCAGGGCCTTCAGCCTGGCCTTGATCTCTTCGACGTCCTGGCTCGTGAACGGCTCCGGGGTCTCCTTTGTCTCGTGCATCGCGACTACCTCCCTGAGGACGTATGTCACGTAGTCTGAGACTGACTTGAAGCCTGTCTTCTTCTCGATCAGCCTCTCGAGCCTTTGATGGAGGGTCTGCGGGATAGACACGGTGGTGTACTTGGTGGGCAATTACTTCGACCCCCTGATTCTTAATCATATATGATTATTGCGGCTCGCGCTTAAATCGGCGAATACGCGGGTGCCTCACGCTTGGACTTCCGCCTTCCGTTCGCCGTGGGGATGGTGATTACACTGGCCGGGGCCTTCTGGGACGCTTGGCGGCACCTGAACGGGCTCGCAACCAGCGAAAGCCTCCTGAACCCGTTCCTGAACCCGGCCCACGGGACCATCTATGCGGGGGCCGCGGTGATGGCAGCGAGCCTGGTTCTCTACAAGACCGGGAGACTGAGCCTCCCGATAACCATCGGCCGGAGGACCTACCTCGCGATGCTGGCCGGAATCGCCCTGCTGCTCGGGGGCGGTCTCTATGACTTCTGGTGGCACAACGCCTACGGGTTCGCGGACACCACCCCATGGACCCCGTCGCACATGACGGCGACGGCCGGCTTCACGATCCTGCTCGTCACCGGGGTCCTTGGCCTGAGCAGGAAGAGCAGCGTGGCAGTCAAGGCCGGGCTCGCGCTCTCGGTCGCCCTCTTCGTCGCGCTGTGGTCGGCGGTCCTCCTGATGGCGTAGACTGGCTGATTCTGTTCTCCAGAGCTCCCCTGAGGACCCGCTCGGGGTCCACGCAGCTTTAATTACAGGTAATTGCAAACCCAGCGCGAGACCCCCAGACTTGACTGCGCATCCCCCCGTATCGAGGTCCTCTTGATGGCCTTCGACATCACCATCCTCGCTTTTCTGGCCCTCCTCTCGCTTGCGGCCTCGGTTGTGAACGGAGGGCTCGGCTACGGCTACTCAAGCCTCTCTACCCCGCTGGCGATACTCGTCATCGTCAACAGGATCATCAACCCTGTGTACGTCCTCGTCGAAGGGCTCCTGAACGTAGCAACCATCGGGCTCACCGGGTTCACGAACGTGAAGTCGACCTTCAGGAGGGTTCTCCCCATCATGATCGCGCTCGTCCCAGGCGTGATCATCGGGAGCTTCGTGCTCACGTCGGTCGCCCCCACCTGGGTCCGGTTCTTCACATACCTGATGATCCTTCCCCTGATCCTCCTCCAGGCTGGCGGGGTGAGGAGGCCTGTGAAGTCTGAGCGCGCGGCCGGGGTCCCCCTCGGGTTAGGCGTCGGCTTGCTCTACTCCATCACCACGATATCCGGCCCCCCGATCGCCCTCTTCTGGAACAACCAGGGCGTCCCCAAGGGGGAGTTCAGGGCAGCCATCGCCCAGATCAGGATCACCGAGTCCGCCATCACCATAGCCGTCTATTCGTTCCTCGGCCTCTTCACAGCGAGCACCTTCCAGCTCTTCACCTACGTCGCACCCCCTGTCCTCCTCGGGATCCCCTTGGGCTTCCTGATCGTGCGGAGGGTGGGGGCGGAGGTGTTCAGGAGGATCTGCATGAGCTTCGACGCGTGGATAGTGGCGTACGGCCTGTCAGTGGTGCTTGGCAGCCTGTTCGGGCTTCTGAACCTCGGGTACGCCGTCCTTGCAGCCACGACCGGGATCGACGCGTTCCTCCTCTACAAATTCTTCGGGAAGAGAAGGCTCCCGCCCGTCCTTCTTGGAGCGCCAGGAAGTCGTGGGCACATCTCCCCCGAGGCCCCTGCGAACGACGAGGCTCGCTGAGCTGCCCCCGGGGTGGTAGGTCGGCCGCGCCGCCTGGCCGGTCCCGTCCCTCTTCGGCCTTGGACTGGCGAGGTCCCCTCGCGGCCGGGGCGCCTCCAGCTCGAAGATGACGCACCCTCCGCACGCGTAGCATAGCCTGGTCTCCAGCTCCGGGTGCTCGTTCTCCAGGACCCTGTACATCCTTGAGTTGCAGTAGGGGCATCTGCCCCCGAGGGCACCCTGCCTGAGGCTCAACGGGTTTTTTTGCCTCCTTTACTAATAATGAGTTGTGGACTCGTGAGATGGACTGTGAATCCATCTTTCACCTCGGGGTTGGCCGGCGACCGTCCGCGAGACTCAAGCTCTTATCTGGTTCAGTGGCCCCCAGTGATGTGATTCAGGGAGCCCGCGGGAGGAAAAAAGGGCCCCTCTGGGTCCTGCCTTTCGCCCTCGTCGGGGGCCTCGCCACTGCCACGATGGTGAACGCCCCTGCCCTCTTCATCGGATACGGGCTCCCCTACCCGGTCATGCTCTTCGCCGCGTGGGCGTTCAGGCCTGCCAGGGCTGCGGCCGCCGAGCTCGGCGCGGTCCTGGTCGCGCTGCCCTTCTTCCTCGTCCCCCAGTCCACCTTCGTGGCCATCGCCCTCTACTTCACAGCGGCCAGGCCCCTGGTCACATACGCAGCTTCGAAGGTCTACTGGTCTCGAGGCAGGCTCGCATCCGTGGTCGTGCTCACGGCGCTGGACACGCTCGCTTCGCTCGCCATAGGGATCCTGCAGTTCGGAGTGACCGGAATCGAAGCCGGGGCTGCGGTCTTCGGCGCGACGCTGGCGGTCTTTTCCTATGCGGCTTTCCACTTTGGAAGGCTGGGGGTCGCCGGAGTCGTCGGAGGCTTCGCGTCCCTCCTTGCGATGCTCGAGTATTACCTCGGGCTCCTCGCCTACTTCGCCCCTTACACCGTGTTACTGGCCGTCCTCGCCCTGGCGCTCCTCCTTGTCGGTGGGCGGAGGGGTCCCCACCCCTCGAAGCTCGTGTACGTCGCGCTCGTCCTGGTCCTGGTCGCCCCGGCCGTGGGGGGCCCAGCCCTCTCTGCCAACGCGTCCGTCGCATCCTACCCGTTCAGGCCGTCCGGTTGGTCAGGGACGCAGTGGGCTCAGACCAGCCCTGCGTGCCCGGCGACCCCCGACGTCTTCGCCAGCGTCTACAACCCCGCGCGGCTCCGGATCGTCGACCCGTGCGTCACGGTGACCGGGACGGTCGACCCCCCGGTGGTGGAGGAGTACGACGGAGACTTCACTTTCTTCCTCAGGCCCGTCTCCCCGAACGCAACGACCCTGGCGATAAGCAGCTTCTTCCTCTGGAAAGGGGACATACACCCCGAAGTGGTCCCTGCCGACCAGGGGCGGATACTCGCCCCCCTCGGGGGCGGTGTGTGCCCGGGGGACGTGCTGAGGGTGACGGGGGCGCTCGTGCTCGACACTGACCACGGCAGCTTCACGGAGATACACCCTGTCTACAGCATCGCCGTCTTGAGCGCTGTCGGGACCTGGCCACAGTGTCTGCAGGGATAAGGCACTGAAAGTGGCGGCCGCGCCTAAGGCCCGCTGCTGATCCACTGTATGGTGAAGCTCTGCCCGTCGGTGGCGAGAGCCGATGGCTGTGCCTTCACCTGGCTCGGGTTCGTCTGGCTCACCATGGTTATCTCCTGCACGTTCGACCCGAAGGACCCTATCGACCCGGTCGCCCCGTTCATTATGAGCTCGCAGGTCATCGAGATACCTGTGTTGTCCAACCCGAACTTGGCTGTACCAAAGTCCGCCAGGGAGGTCAGGTGGCACTTCAGCAGGCAGGTCGACGGCGCTTCGACTATCCACTCCGCTGAGCTCCTGGCTGCGCCTGAGACCGTGGCCGAAGCCCCGAACTGCGCGCCGGTCGTCTCGTCCTTGATCTGCGCCTTGAAGGTCCCGGCCGAATAGAACACCACTGCAGCCATGACGTCGCCTGGGTGGACCGTTATCGCGCTTATCGTATGGGACGGGCTGGGGAAGAATTCGTACCAGGCGTAGTATGACGCCACCCCGTTGTGGCAGTCAGAGTCGGTCCCGGTCTGCTCCACCGTGCTCGAGGTGTACCCGTCGATCCCCACCCAGAACGAAGAGTAGTACGTCCCCGACGACGGGCAGGTCACCGAAGGGACGACCCAGGAGTCGGATGCAGCGGAAACGGAGCCCGAGGTCCCTGTGACCGCGTACCCGCTCCAGTTGGTGCTCTGGGCGCTCCCGTGGTCGGCCGAGACTATGGTCGCCGGTGAAGACAGCGCCACCGCAGGGATAGAAGCGGCTGGAAACGCGAGGATCGGGATCAGGGCGATGGAAACCAGGAGGACCAGCCTAGGTTCGCTGATCTTCACCGGCGTTCCTCCCTATTCATCCCCTTTCGGCACGAACGCGATGCTCCCGAAAGCGTCGGCGCTCCAGACCGAGTGGCGGGGGTAGGCAGTCCCGGATATGCTTCCGCTCCCCGACGCCTGGCTGAACAGCCCTTCGCCCGACGTTATCGTGTACGTGCCGGAGAGGGTGTTCTGCCCTGTCCACCTCCCTCTGAGGAACGTCAGGCACTCGACCCCAGAAACCTGCATGTGTATCTTGTCGTGGCTCGCCGTCGTCATGTCGATGCTGGAGCTGAACGAGGTGCACGGGTGGTTCCTGTTGACGCCCGCCCAGTTGGCGTGCGTGTTCCCGCTTATCGTGACCGACATCGAGGACGAGAACGTCGCGTTGCTGTAGGTGAGGGTCCCGCTCCCGCCGAACCTCGCGTTAGAGGAGCACTGCGGTGGGCAGGAGAAGGCTGGGTTCTGGTTCCAGTTCCCACTCGCCACTATGGAGAGGGAGTAGGCCTGCGGCTCAGGCTGCCCGGAGGCTTTTGCTGCCACAAGCGGGACAGGGAGCATCAGTACGATGAACAAGCCCACGGCCAGGGTCAGGCGGACGTAACTTCGCAAACGGGGGGACGCCCTTTCCTTTCACTAATAAATAGTAGCATACGTCGAATATTCGATTATAGCCTGGCCCGACCCCCGGAGTCGCGGACCCGAGGGAGCCAGGACAGAGCGCAGAGGGCTGCCGCCATCGCCTCGAGCAGGACCCATGAAGAATACGGGAACGAGAAGTAGGCGTTGGACAGCGGGGAGAGCACAGGGAAGAGGGCGTAACCAGCGAACACGTCGTAGCTGAGGTGCCCAGCCACGGCCCCCAGGGTCGCGAAGAAGATCCCGCGGTCAACCCTGCCTGCACGCCTCCCGACGTACGCGAGGAAGAGGGCGGCCGAGACCGCGAAGAAGACGGAATGGGCGACCCGCGGCTCCAGAGGCAAGTTCAGTGCGGAAAGCAGATGGTCGCTGTCGATGAGGACGCTCTCCCCTGCGACGAGCAGCGCCAGCGCTGGGTCAAGTGTGAACACTCCGGCAGCGATCCCCCACGCCAAGTGCCCTCCGACCTCTGTCAGGAACGCCCCCAGCGAGTACTCGTGGAAGTGGGTGGGAGCCACAGGCGTCAGGAGGCCAAAGAGGCTCCAGGCGAGCGCCGCGCCTCCGAAGGCGACCCCGAGGGTCGCCAGCCACCTGAACGAAGGAAGGGGCTTCATTCGCGGACCCCCGCGGACCCGTGCTTATTGCCCTTGGGAAACGCTCAACCATCCGCTGGCCAAACCGGGAGCCGTCCCGAAAAGACTGAAATATCGTTCCCCAGGCGAGGGCGAATCTCGTCCTGTGATACTGCGTGAATAGTCCGAACGTCGTGCTGCTCGTCCTCGACACCCTAAGGGGGGACTCCTTCGGCGAGCTGGAGAAGCTCACGGAGTCAGGTTTCGTAAGGCTCGACGGGGTCGCCCCATCTTCCTGGACCCTCCCTTCCCATGTCTCGATGTTCACAGGCAAGCTGTCGTCGGAGCACGGAGTGAGGACAAGGGCAGGGATAGCCTGGGAGGAGCTGATGCGCATATCGAGGGCGACGATGGGGGGCGACACCCTCCTCACCCGACTCGCGGCCAAGGGGTACACCACCTACGGGCACTCTGCGAACCAGTTCATCTCCCCCCAGTTCGGCTTCGTCTTCGACCACCAGATGCTCTTCGACGGGGGCGGGGCGATAGAGGGGCCTAGGGAGGCCGGGCCAAGCGTCCCCCTGCTCGGCCGGCTCGTCGCCATCCTTACCCGGAAGGGCGCCATCGGCGGCGCAGCCCGCTGGCTGTTCTTCGGCCTCCTGGGGAGGGCGCTCTTCCTTGGGGGGAGGGAGGTGAGGGAGAAGGGCGCGACCCCCATCCTCCGCGCGCTGAAGGAGACCAGCTTCAAGGAGCCGTTCTTCTCATTCGTCAACCTGATGGAGGCCCACCAGCCCTACCTCTGGTGGCCCCTCGACGCCCTCACGGTGAAGCTGTCCATACTCGGAAGGCGGCCTCATACGGGCTGGTGGAAGAAGCTCTACCCTGAGCACGCCCGCGTCGCGACTTCGAGCGCGGCTCAGGTGGTGTCCTACTTCGAGAAGTATGACCCACTGGTCATAGTCACCTCGGACCATGGCCAGCTCATAGGGGAGCGGGGGCGCTTCGGCCACGGGTGGTCCCTCGACGAGGCGCTCCTGAAGGTGCCGATCTTCGTCCGCCTCCCGAAGGGGAGCGGGGGGCTGTCGCTGGACGGTCCTCTCGCCAGCCTCTCCGAGGTCCGCAGGCTGGTGGAGAATGTCATTTCAAGGGAGCCCTGCGCAGTCGGCGCGCAGACAGCCGCAGCGGAGAGCTGGGGGTTCGAAGTCAGCAACGTCAGGGAGGTGGCCGAGCAGGAAGGGGTGGCGAAGGACCTCTTCGCCACCAGGGTGCGGGTCTTCTCCGCCAAGGGGTCGGTCCTCCTCAACCGCGACACCGGGGAGATAGAGGAGACGTCACCTGGGCTGTCCCCGGACGAGGCCAGGGAGCTCCTGAAGTCTGCCCCTGCCGCAGCCCCGATAGTCGAGCAGGCGCCGATGCCGATCCCATCGCAGGACGAGAAGGAGATGCTCGACCGCCTGCGGAAGCTCGGGTACGAATAGCTCTGCTGGTCCCGCTCAGCGTCTTTCGAGCTTCATCTTCATCCCATACTTCGGCCTCAGGGTGATCCTGGGCTGCACGCCGACCCTCTGCCCTGAGACGAACTTCATGGCCCAGGAGCGGGCCACGGCAGCGAGGACCAGGACTCCCTCCATCTTGGCGAACGACTCTCCCACGCACCCCCGCGGCCCGCCCCCGAACGGGAAGTAGGCGAAGTCTGGGAGCTTCTCCTCCATCTCCGGGGTCCACCTGTCCGGGTCGAACGACTCGGGATCGTCGAAGAAGCGTGGGTCGCGGTGCATCACGTACTGGCTCATCACCATGGTCGAACCCGCTGGGATCAGGAACCCTCCGATGCCGCAGTCCTTCACCGCCCGCCTCCCCAGGGCCCAGGCCGGGGGGTAGAGCCTGAGCGCCTCCTTGAACACCCGCGCGGTGTACTCGAGCCTCTGGTAGTCTTCGACCGCCAGAGCACGCCCCTCCGGGAGGACTCCGTCCAGCTCGCGGTGGAGCTTCTCTTCAGCCTCCCGGTTCTGTGAAAGCAAATACCAGGCCCAGGTGAGCGCGTTCGCGGTCGTCTCGTGTCCGGCAAGCAGGAGGGTCAGGGTCTCGTCCCTCAGCTGTGCGTCGGTCATCGTCCCCCCCTCTTCGTCCCTGGCCTTCAGCAGGCTCGAAAGCAGGTCCCCGGCGTCGGCCCCGCTGGCCCTCCTCTCCCTGATGATCTTGTACACCGCCTCCTCGAGCCGTGTCACTGCGGCCGCGAACTCTCCCTTCCCTGGGAGGGGGAGCGGTAGCTTGTCCATGACGAGCCCGAGAGGCCCCGCCCGCCTGTCGTAGTAGGCCATGGTCTGGTTGAGCGCGACCCCGATCCCCGCGGCCTCCGCCTCCACGTCAGCGTTGAACAGGCACTTCGCCACTATCGCCATGGTCAGCCTGGACATCTCCTGGTGCATGTCGAGGACCTCCCCGTCCCTCCATGGGCCGCACGCCCTCCGGGTGTAGTCTATCATCACCCTGCCGTAAGACGCGATCATGTTCCTGTGGAGGAAGGGCTGGATGAGCTGCCTCTGCCTGTGGTGGAAGTCCCCGTCGCTGGTGAGGAGCCCGTCCCCGAGGACCCTCTTGGTCGGAGG
>JAFMAU010000006.1 GCA_029784825.1 Nitrososphaerota archaeon
GTGGGTCGCTGCAGCTAGGCCAGCCTCTTGAGCTCCTTCGGGGGTCACGAGCCACCAGAGCTCCCCAGACACCCTTGGCGTGAACCCGGTGACCACCAGCTTTGCCATGCCTCCCTTCTTCAGGATGATCCTCGAGCTCTGGGGTCCTCCGGCGGTGCCAATGACTTCGCCTATGGCCGTGGTGAGGTAGGGCTCGTGCCCGACGCAGAGGACGCCGCCGTCGGCTTTACCCTGCTGAGCCGCCTGAAGAACGCAACCTTGCTCCCCTCGGGGCTGAGCTCAGGCCACTCCTCCACTCCGCCCTCCCTCTGGCGAGCCTGGTGAGATACCGCAGGGCTGCCTCCCTGGAGTCGTCGACTCCCGCATCCCTTGCCAGCCTGTTGTTGGGGGATCCACAGCTGGCCTCCTGAGAGCGCCGAGGAGCCGCCAAACTTCGCCCCCCTCTCCAGAACGGCGACGGTCGCCCCTCTCGAGGCCGCAGCCAGGGCAGCGGTGAGCCCCCTGCCCCTGCGCCTGCCACCAGGACGTCATACGAGGCCCGCAATGCCATGCGAAGACCGTCTCCGCGCCTCCGCTACTCGGCCTTCATGGCCGCTTTCATCACGTCGACCTTCTCCTTCATGAGGGAGATGGCCGCCTCCAGGTCCTTGCAAATCTCCTCCTCTCGGGTCAGCGCGTCCTGAAGGTTGGCTATCTTATTCGGGGCGCCCTCGAGGTCCCGAGTGACCTCTCCCAGAGGCGCGTAATCCAGCCTCCTTGGCATCTCAGAGAACAGCTCTCTCTGCACCTGGTTGATCTCCCTGAGCTTGGTGTCGTCGGTGGCAGCGAGCCATGACACCTCCCTCCCGGCCCGCAGGCTCTCGTAGAGCTGGTCCTGCAGCTTGATGTACGAGTCACAGTACTTCATCCAGGCCTCGTTGAAGGCGGCGAGTATCTCCTGCATCTTTGCGTCCCGGGTCACCTCTGGTTCCAAACCTGTAAGATTCCCTGGAACCCCACTAATAGGGTTTGGAAGCCTCACGCTCACGCGCTTAATAGGGTGTAGATACGGAAGAACCTGTGAATCAAACCCAACCAGAGATCTGCGTGACCCATCAAATCAGGCTCCAGCCGGGCGGAGAGTCGAACAATCTCGTTTGCCCTGTCTGTGCTCAGATAGACACCCAGGCTTCGCTCAGGAGACGCTCACGCAGGCGTTAGAGATGAGAGACACCCCCCCACAGCCGCGAAAGCTCCCTGTTTCCTGCCCGAACTGCGGCATGGTCGAACGCCTCTACAGGACCCCACGGGGGCTGAGGTGCGCCGACTGCGTGAGGGTCATGGACTCCGCCGGACTTGGTTTCAGATAGACCATCGTCCGGCTCTCCGTGTTATATACTAGTACAAGTCTGATACCTTCGAGATACCTGGTATCTCAGACTGTAGTCTAAAATGTCGTCCAACAGCAACTTTTCGCGGCTCCTCAAGCAGGAGAGGAGTTCGGACAGATGCCCCAGATGCGGCAAGCCGAGCGTAGTGACCGACGGCGCCGGGGCGGAGACCTATTGCAGCCACTGCGGGCTCGTGATCAAGGAGAAGATAGTGGACCAGGGCCCGGAGTGGAGAAACTTCTCCGGAGATGCCGAGAAGGCGAACAAGGGGAGGACGGGGCTCCCGACTTCGATCGCGATCCACGACCAGGGGCTCGCGACCATGATCGGGTCGACGAACAGGGACGCCTCCGGGCGCGCTCTCTCTGGGAGCGCCAGGACGACGGTCGAGAGGATGAGGACCTGGGACCGGAGGAGCCAGGTGCACGAGTCGGCAGACAGGAACCTGCGCCAGGCGTTCAGCGAGCTGAAGAGGTTCTCCGACAAGCTGACGGTGTCCGAGGCGGTCACCGAAAAGGCGGCATACTTCTATCGCAAGGCCCTCGAGAGGAACCTGGTCAGAGGGAGGTCGATCACGGCGATCATAGCGGCTTCGCTCTATGCGGCCTGCAGGGACGGCGAGATACCCCGAACACTGAAGGACGTCGCCGCGGTCAGCAACGTCAAGAAGAAGGACCTCGCGAGGTCATACAGGCTGCTGCACCGGGAGATGGACTTCAAGATGCCCGTTGCCGACGCATCGAAGTGCGTTTCGGGGATCGCGTCCAGGGCCGGGATGGCCGAGAAGACGCAGAGGAGGGCGCGGGAGATACTCGTGATGGCCAAGAGGATGGGCCTCTCAGCAGGCAAGGACCCCATGGGGCTGGCGGCCTCGGCGCTCTACGTCGCTTGCACGTTGGAGGGGGACATGAAGACCCAGAAGGACGTCGCGGAGGCGGCGAGGGTCACCGAAGTCACCATCAGGAACCGCTACAAGGGCCTCAGGTCTGCCCTTGGCATCTGACTCTCTGGATTCACCCCTTTAATAGGGAGCCGGGCAACACATCCTCATCGGATGGAATAACGGTAGGGGGTTGAATGTATTGAGTTTCGGTCGAGGAGGAGGTTATGGCAACAGGGGAGGTTCCGGCGGCTTCGGAAGAGGTTCCGGGTCCTTCAGGAAGCCAGTTGAGGTCGGGAAGGAGTACAACGTCTCCGTTACAGACACCAGCAGGCGAGGAGAAGGGATTGCCAAGGTCGAAGGGTTCATCGTCTTTGTCCCTGGCACGAAGGTGGGCCAGAACGTGAGGATAAAGGTCACCCAGGTCTCCGAGAGGTTTGCCTCAGGGCAGATTGTCGAGGGGTCATCGGCCCCAGCCTCCGAGTCAAGCGGGTCGTCCACTAGCTAGACTGGTGGCCTGAGCCGTCGAAACACTGTTGGTCGATTCTAAGAGTCGACCACTTCCCATGTTATGATGAGTCAGTCAGGTCAACCCATTCAAGCCTGGCCCTGCCGCGTCCGCGCAGCCTTATCTTGAACTCTCTTCGCTCAGTACCTGGTAAGCCCTGGCCCCGAGACGCTGTTAGCCTACAAGCCCATCTGGGCCTAGGCGTCCCTTTTTCTGCAGTCTGAATCTGTCCTGGTCTTTACGAGCAGAGAAGCTTTCACATCTGACTATTCATTCTTCAAGCCTAATCGGCCGCGGCTCTGGCCTGACAGGCCTGTATTCAAGCTGCGAGGGGAACCCAAGGCATGGCCCTCACGAAGATCGGGATCCCGCCTTAGCGGTCTCAGGCTAGGTGGGCTTGGAGGCGCGAGGGGTGCGCTGGTCGAGCCTATGCTGATGGGAAGAGTTCCTGCGCTTCTTGATCACTGCCCACTTCTTCCTGCGCGCGAAGGTCATCCTACTCCATGCCTCCCATCCCGCCGGGGCCTCCCTGGGGCGAAGGACCCTTCCTGCCGCCGGCGATGACGTCGTCTATCCTGAGTATCATGCAGGCGCACTCGGTGGCCGACTTGATGACCTGTTCCTTTACCGAGACAGGCTCTACGACGTCCTTGGCGAACATGTCCCGGACGCCCTTCCCCATGACGTCCACCCCGGCCCACGTCTTGCCCGCCCCGTGGCTCTCCCTAAGCTCGACCTGGGTGTCTATCTGGTCGAAGCCTGCGTTCGACGCCAGGGCAAGCGGGATGCTCTCCAGGGCTTCGGCGAACTTCTCCACGGCGAGCTGCTCCCTCCCCTGCACCGTGGCAGACCACTTCGACAGGCGGTAGGCGAGCTCCTCCTCGACCGCGCCGCCGCCGGCCACTATGGCCGGGTCCTCCAGGACGTCCTTGACGACCATGACGGCGTCGTGGATGGACCTCTCGGCCTCGTCGATTACCCGCTGGCTCCCGCCCCTGACCAGTATCGACACCGACTTTGGGTTCTTGCAGTCCACCACGAACACCCATTTGTCGTCCTCGAGCTTTCTCTCCTCGACCAGCCCCGCGTGACCAAGGTCTGCCCTGGCCAAGCCATCGACGCCTGTCACCATCTTCGCCCCGGTGGCCTTCGCCAACTTGCCCATATCGGACTCCTTTACCCTCCTTACCGACAGGATGCCGGCCTTCGACAGGTAGTGCTGGGCCACGTCGTCGATCCCCTTCTGACAGATGAGGACGTTGGCCCCAGAGTCGACGACCTTGTCGACCATGGCCTTCAGCATCCTGTTCTCCTCGTCCAGGAACTGCTGGATCTGCTCGGGTCTGGCTATGTTGATCTTGGCGTCGAACTCGGTCTTTTCGATTTCGAGCGGCGAGTTGATCAGCGCTATCCTCGCCTTCTCGACGCGCTTCGGCATCCCTGAGTGCGCGACCTCCTTGTCCAGGATGACCCCTCGCGTGAAGCTGGTGTCCTTGAGAGCGCCCCCGGCCTTCTTCTCCACCTTCAAGTCGTCGACATCCACCCTGTAGGTGCCGTCCGTCGTCTTCTCGGCCACCTGGAGGAGGGCGTCGACCACCATGGTCCCGAGCGCGACACTGTCGTTCGAGATCAGCTTCGAGGCCATGCTGGTCCGTGCGATCTTCCTCAGGGTGGCCGTGTCCTCCGGCTCGACGCCCACGGCGATCTCTTCCAGGATCCTCTGGGCCTTCTTCGCCGCGGAACTGTAGCCGTTGATGATGACCATTGGATGGACTCCCTTCTCGATCAGTTCGCCGGCCCCCTCCAGGAGGGCGCCCGTCAGGACCACGGAAGAGGTGGTCCCGTCTCCTGCTTCCTTGTCTACCGTCTTGGACACCTCGATTATCATCTTCCCAATCGGATGCTCTACGTCCATCTCCTTCAGCATGGTCGCCCCGTCGTTGGTGATGGTGGCGTCTCCGAGCGAATCCACCAGCATCTTGTCCATCCCTCTCGGGCCCAGCGACGTTTTCACCAGCTCGGCGATGAGCTTGGCCGCCGAGATGTTGTTGTTCTGAGCCCGCCTTCCGCGGTTCTGCGTGCTCCCTTCACGGAGGACCAGGACCTGCTGCCCTCCCAACGTGGTAACGAACGAGGCTTCTGACATCATTGTTCACCCGAGATATCCAACGGGCCCGCGGCGTCTCTAGCGGCTCAGCCTCGCCTTCATCCGCCTGAGGTAGTCCATTATCCGATTGCCCGACTTCGTCCCTGGTGCCTTCGCCTGCTGGTTTGTTGCCATCTTAGTTCACAGGAGCAAATGGGCGCGACCGCATATAGAGAGGACGTATTTTCTGCACGCGGATGCAATCGAAGGCGAGACCGTCCCGCCTTCCCGCAAAACGTGGTTACAAGCTAATAACATGGCGGGCTTCGACGAGCCCGAGCGCCACTTGAGACCAAAGACGACCACCGCCTCGTTCAGGCTGGATGAGTCAGCCTTCAGCGTCCTTCAGGAGGACGCGAGGAAGCAGAACATCAGCGTCAACACCCTGATCAACCAGCTGGTCCTCGCCTACGCCAACTTCGACCGTCCAATGAAGCGGTTCCACATGGTGAAGGTCCCGGCGTCGAGCTTCAAGCACATCCTGGAGGCTGCGACCGACGAGGCCATAGCCGAAGCGGGGAACTCCACGGGCATGGACGTCCCCAAGACGTACATCAGGGCGAAGTGGGGAGAGCTCAGCGCCGAGAACGCCCTGGCCTACCTCAGGACGACCGCCGACTACACGAACCTCTTCGAGTACAGCGAGGTGGTGCGCGCCGGGAAGGTCAACGTCACCCTCTCCCATGACTTCGGGCCCAAGGGGAGCCTGTTCCTGCAGCGCTACGTGCAGGCGATATTCGAGCCGCTGGGAAAGATGCCGAAGTTCCTGCCGGATGAGAACGCCGTCTCCTTCGAAGTCCAGTAAAAGCAGGTTTCCTGACGAC
The DNA here is from genome assembly GCA_029784825.1 of Nitrososphaerota archaeon. Next base: position 5,729 of record JAFMAU010000006.1, read on the forward strand.
TCGCGTTACATTGTGACTTTGCGATTGATTGCAGAAAATACGTCAGCCTCAATAGCGCCGCCCCGCTCAAACAGAACGGGCTCAGATGAAAGGGATCAAGGAGGTGGCTACGGCGGTCATGAAGATTCCGGGGATGAGCAGAACTGGGCGAGCCGAGCAGCTCCGGCGTGGCGTAGGAAGGCTCGAGGGAGTTCTCGACGTCGAGATCAATTACATCCTCGATTCGGTGACGGTGAAGTACGACGCCAGCAAGCTTACGCCAACCCAGGTCAAGGAGGCACTGAAGTCAAGCGGCCGTGGGAAAGGGCGAGTCGGGAGACTCTAGGAGCGAGATGCACATGTCGCAATCGAGCTATCGCTATTGCAACAGGTGCGGTCGCGAAATCGTCTGGATGAGGAACGGGAGAGGCTGGCTTCCGTACGACCCAGTGGGCTCTCATCACAAGTGCATGGGCCAGTATCGCCGCAGCTGAAACGGAATGCATAGCAGAGGCCACTGCGGAGTCTTGGGCCCAAGTCCCATGGTCAGCTACTAGCTAGATCTGTGGTGGGGGGGGTCGATTCTCGGAGTGGACCCGCTCTCTTCCCGTCATCGTTCGACTCGATGTTCCGTATTGAAAGGGATGGCGTGCCCCCGGCCAGGTAGGCGGTCTGCCGCAGAACTCCTGGGCCGCTGTTAGGCGTTCAACACCCAGACGAAGTAGTTCAGTGCTGGCGCAATTGTGACCCACAATATGTACGGAACCAGGAGTGCCGCGGCGGTCTTCGAGACTCGGTAGGAGAGAACCACCATACCCAGCATCGCCACCCCTCTCACGGCGTACCTCATCGCGGACCTCCTGGTCCTGAACTCCGGGTGGCGCTGCTTCCTCCCCAGCCGGCCGAAGTAGGTCTCGTAGTCCGGGTCGTAGGACACGCACCCCACCCTGAACCACCTCCGTTGACCTCCCCCCGCCCTTTCTCCGGAACCCTATGGAGTTGTTCAGGGGCTTTCGGGCGCCTTCCAAGAGAACCACGGATAAGCTCACTTGCCGTACACGAAATAACCAAGGTAAGTGGCGGCGAGAATGATGGCGAACCCGAACCAAAGACCATAGGTGTTCGCGACTGCTTTACCGACAAAGTACAGACATCCCTCGAAGGCGGTTACCAGTAGCGCGTCTTGCGCCTTGGATCTCTTCATCCTGCCGATGCCATGGGAGTCGAAAGTAGAAAAGCAAGCCCCACTTGCGGACTCGTTCTGCGTCGTAGAACACTTGCCTAGCAGGCGTTGCTCCGTCATCGGCAGATAACAATCGGTATGCTGATAGTCACCCTAATTGACCCTATACGGGAACGGAGAGAACTGTCAGTCGTCTTTCCTGCGTTCCCGAGGTCTGAAACTGCCGTTGCAGAATGTCTTGTCGAGTTCACCCAGCGTTCCCAGAGCAGGTCAGTCCGTTCCGAGAATCCAAACCGGCGTTCTTAGATGGGACGGCGGGCGCTTTTTCAGGCAAGAAACTCACCTTGCGAGCAAGGAAGACCTCCGCTTGGACTCTTACTCCCGTCCTACTCTTCGGCCCCGATTAACTCGTCCAGGTACGCCCTCGCCTCCCGGACCCGCGCTTCGGAGACATCCTTCCCCGAGTTCTTCCTTGCCCACCCCACGAACATCCTCAGCGCCTGCTCCTTGGCGGTCTCCTTTGACTTCCGTAATCCCCTCCTGGCGAGGCGGTAGGACCCCCTGATGAGGCTCTTCTCGTAGGGCTCCAGCAAGGGGGGAGCCGGGGCGGAATGTCAGCCCGTAAACGATGTCTTACGAGGCGGCAGTCTCTGGACAGCTGTACCCTGCACTAACTGGGCGCGGCGAAGGCGGTTTACAAGGTTTATTAGATAGCATTACGATACGTAATGCATCGAAATGGTGAGCGGTTTCACTTGTATGAGGTGAGGGTCATGGTCGGCACACTAGAGGAGGCTTCTGACCTCCTGAAAGCCCTCGGAGAGAGGGGATACGACAAAGTGTCCATGGGCCCCCCCGGCCAAGCCGCACCTCACCCCACGGGGGAACTCCTCGACGAGGCGAAGTCGAGCCTGAACAAGATGAACAACTGGATAGTCGCAGCGCTTTACAAGCTCAAAGCAACCGAGAAGAAGACTGCTGCAACCTCGGAGAAGATCGTGGGCGTAATGAGGGACCTCCCCGAAGCCGGGAACCTCTTCGTCTCTCGCGGCGAAGGGGTGGTCTCCCGGACCGTCAGCATGGTCGCGTCGTCAGTGCTGGGGGGCAAGCTCTCCCTGGTGGCCCATGACAATGCGACGCCCAGAAGATTCTGGCTCACTGCAGAGGGTGCCAAGAGGGCCCGGCTCCTCGCCGGAGGGGAGCATACGTGAAGTCACCCGTCAGAGCGACGGCGGTCGAGGCCTACACGAGGGACGTGGGTAGAAGCATCGCAAGACTCGACCCGAAGTCAATCGAATGGCTCGGGCTCGCCGAAGGTGGGATCGTCGCGATCAAGGGGCCGAGCTCGACTGCCGCGAAGTGCCTCCCGCTCTACCCCTCGGACTGGGGGCACGGCATCAGCAGGATGGACGCGATGCTGAGGTACAACTCCGGGGTCTCCACCGGCGACTTGGTAGAGGTCAGGAAGACATCCGCGTCATCCGCGCGCAGGGTCCTCCTCACCCCTCTCGGCGAGCGCTCCGAGGTGACGAACTTCTTCATCAAGCACTGGCAGGAGGCCGAGGAGCCGGTGGAGAGCAAGTTCGCCGCAGAGGCGCTCTCAGGAACGCCTGTCGTGAACGGGGACTTCGTGATGGTGGACTATCGCAACTACAGGCTGTTCTTTCTCGTGCTCGAGAAGGAGCCGTCGGCGGGTGTCTCGGTGGTAGGGAGGGAGACGAAGATCGACCTGGTTCCCTGGCTTGCAGCCAGTGCGGTAAATTCCTGAACTAGTACCAGGGACCAAACTAGTACCAAAAATGGCGCTAAATGTGCCAGTCGAGTATAGTGACTGGGAGACCCATCTCTGCGATCTGCCTGACTATGGTCAGCGCCGTGGTGGACTTGCCGGACCCGGTGTTATGACAGAATACCCCGCCGAACCCGGCGAGGAAGTTCTCTTTTTCTGGAACGCTCACGTCATAGACATACTCCGACGATGAGTCGACCTCATCAATTGCGTTCACTCGCAAGAAGGAGAGGTTCGAACTAGCCAGCATCTTGACCACTTCGAGTTCCTTGCGTGCAAGCTCCAATTCCTGCTTGGCCAAGATTCGCCCTCCCCATCTCTTGAGAAACTTGGCTGAGTAGCTCCGATAGAATCCGTCACGCTTGGCGTCTTTCCCGGGTTCCGAATAGGACTCGAGCCTCCGCACTCTGGCATCAATGTACCCTAGCAGTTCGTCGGAAAGACGCTGGCGCATCATTCTCTTGCTGATGACCAAAGAAAGCGGATTCGGGATTTGAACAGTGGGAAAAGTAGGTTCGTGCCCAGCCGCCCTGCTGAAATGTCCGTCCCCAGAAACGTAGCTCCCAGCGTCCGGGTAACCAAGATGATACGCGGGTAGCGAGCTCACGTGCCGTCCTTCGATGACCGTCCCAGTGCGGGCCCGCCAGTGCGAGACCGAAGCCAGACAATCGTCAAACAGAAGAGCATAGGCGACTCCGTTGATGAGTTCCCTTGAGACCGTGACTCCTGCGTCGCCAATGATCCAAGCTCTAAGGAAAGCCCGCCTGATTGGGGCAGGGGAGTTAAGGATTACAGTCGGAAGTCTCTTGTTCTTCGCACCACGACCGACCAGGTAGGCGAGTAGTGTCGCAAGGATTCTGTGACCGAATTGCAGTCTGACAGACTTGGCGCCGTGCGCGTACGCTGGAACAGAAACACCAAATTTCTCCGAGAGAATTCGCTGACAATCACGAATGGCGTGCATGTCTTTCGGTCCGAACGTGAATTGGACGATGTGTCGCCGTTTACTGTGAATCGCGACGGACCCCTCTGCTGTGTAGAAACCCAAGAGCGTGGCAAGGTCCTCGTCCACAGACAGGACCCTCGTGAGTTTAGTTCGAGAGGACTTGTAGCCGATGGTGACTGCGGCAGCTTCCTCAGGTTTCAACAGAAACGCGAATCTCACTGGAAGGCGTCGATCATGCTTGAGAGTCTTCCTGTCGCGAATGTCGGCTCTGTCGAAAACTGCTGGCGGCACATTGTAGAGGAAGACTCCGTCTTCCGACCTCAGAAGGTCGATTAGATTGATGGATTCAACGCCCGAGGATGGATCGGGAATTGACCTAGAGCCAACGACGAAGTCGCCTGTCAGCAGTTCTGACGCGTCGACATTCTTGATTGCGCCTTTGACAAGCGCAAACACGGAGTGGTTTGGAGTTACGGTAATGCTGCGTCCAGTCTCGAGCCCAATGCGCAGCATTTTTCCCTTGTAACGATGTCGAAGGACATAGCTGATTGGCGACCAGCTTACTGTTCCGTCGGCCCGATTAAAGGCCACGCACTCGAGGCCGGTGGGAAACGCTCGGCCTTCGCCCCCATCGCTGAAACAGGAGTCGACCAGCCTTCCGATATTCCAGATGTGCGCCTTGCCACCCTTTCGATACAGAATTGGTTCGCTGTAATCTACGCTCATGCCAAGGATTGCCACGTGGCGCTTCAGGTCGTCCAGCTGGAGTCGGAAGTCGTGGAATTCGCCAGCGTCGGACTTCACCTTGCCGAGGAGTATTCCTGTCCTCCCCGACTCTGATGCGTTGGGAACGTAGAAGCGGGGCGAGGGGGAGGCCGAGTCAACGGCCGGGTCGGCTCCGCTGAACGACTCGAGCGAGCTGACGACGGAGGCGTCACCGACCTGCGGGAGTCGCGGCTCGGAAGGGAGGAACAGGCTTTTCACGAAGCCACGCAGTTCACCCCTATTCAGCCTCCTCACCGAGGAGTTGGGGAGAGCCACTGACATGGTCGCAGCCAGAACGCTGGCCCGCTGCTCAAGCTCCTGCAGCGCCTCCTTTGCCTGCTTCTGCTTGGCGTCGACCCAGGTGCCCACCACGAGGTCGAATTCGAACAGGACCTGCTCGTCCTCTCCCTGCTCGGAAGGCGTCATCATGGTGACGTAGAGGAACGGGACGCCTGCCCGGTGGAGGCCGTCGAAGAGCCCACGCATCCGCTGCTGCTGCAACGTCGCACGAAGGGCCGCCGTGTAGTCGAACTTGGCCCCCTCGTTGGAGTCGCCCAGCCTGATCCTCATCAGCGCCATCACGCGCTGCTTCGAGCCGTTCGAGAAGGAAACGAACTTCGAATCGAGTATCCTGATGGAATCCAGCTTGAGCGTCTCAGTGGGCCTGATCTTCCACGCGAGTCTGGACATCAGTCCGTGGTCTTCGTTCTGCACCCCTCTCACCAGTGGAAGAGGGAACCCAGTATCCCGCTAATGGCTGACGAAATCGAGTCCCAGATGCTCGAAGTGTAGCTGGCGCTCTGCTTCAGGATTGACTCGATTCCGCCGACGAGGAGCGATAGGGCCACAAGGGCGACAGACAGCAGAAGCGCCTCCTCTATGAGCTGTGCCGCACGTCTCTTGCTTAACCATGCCCTCTTCGCGGTCATCGGGCAATCAAGCCCTTTGGTTATTTAATTCCCCACGCGCCGAAGCCAGCGATCGACCCCAGGGGGGAGGCCGCGAACGAAGCCACCAGGTATACTCCCAGTGCTAGGGCAAGGTTGACGTAGAATCTCCTGCCTGAAAGGAAGATTCCCAGCATCGAGGAACTGACAGCCACCATGGCTGCGGAAACCAACGAGAGTGAAGGCCCCGCGGTGAAAGCACCCCCGGCGAGGAAGTCGGTTGACGCCATGAGCGGTCCCACGGCGGAGACCGTGGCCATCAGGCCGCCGAGAACAGCAGACATGATGAGGCCCCTCATCTGGAAGACCCTCGCCTCCATGGCCTTCTCTTCGCTTGCCTTCAGCCACCTTTCAAGCAGGTTCGACAGCTCCTCGCCCTTCTTCCCTACGGTTGCAGCATTGGAGGCGGAGGCTAGGGCCACGAGCGAGGCGAGCATCCCGAGTTCCTTGCTTTCATCTAAGACCACGGGAGCCATCGACTTGTCGGGTGGGAAGCCCAGTAGAACCCTGCTGGCGGCGAGCTTCTCCGCCCCTTCTCCGTGCTTCAATGTGAGGACGATGGAGGCCGAGACCCCTCTCCCTTCGCTGATGGATGAGAGGAGTCTCTTGAGGAGCTGCATCCTAGCCAGCCTCTTGTTCATGATCCTCTCCTGGGGTCTGCCGTCGAGAAGTAGAACGCCACGTCCAACAGGACAACTTGAAGGACGACAAGTTCAGCCAGCTCCAGAGGTTCACCGATGTGGGCCAAGACGGCGTAGAGGAGGAGCATGAGGGGGACGAAGAACGCGGCGGCGATGAAGAGCGGCGACCTCGTCTCTTCACCCAGATTGGAGGACCTTTCGATTGCGAGTGCTTCTTCTCCTTCGTCGACTGGGCTCCGGAGTCCTGGCGACGAAATCGATCGCAGCACTTCGTTGGTCGAGCTCGATGCAAGCATTGCAGCCCTGTCCACAGCCACATCGGGCGGGATGCCCAGCAGAATGTCCCTCCTCGCGCTCGCGAGCAGGGAGGAGACGGCCTTCTCTCCTGACCTAAGCAGGAGAACCGCCTTTGCTCTGGAATGTGTCGCCTCGAGCGCCGCCGAGCCCAAGACCGCCAGCGCGGGCGCCTCCATGGATTGGGAGAGCGCGGCCGATGCCTCGATGCGCCTAGGCAGCGAACACGCAAGGTAGAAGACGACTACAGAGACCAAGACGCTCAGAATGGGCGAGTCCGCCGCCATGACGCTCCTTGTGGACTCGAAGACCACGATGCCGGAGGCCGCACCAACGGCGCCGGAGAAGCAGAGCACCTTTCTCGGGTCTAGGTTGAGGCGCTGCCACGTCCTTACTCTGAGCATGGCGCCAATTCGCTCTGAGCCAGAACCGAAGACTCTCGCTTCGCGCATTCCAGGAGGTCTTCGAGCGACCTGCCCACCGGCGGAGCAAGCCTCTCCCAGGCCACCACCCTCCTCAGCTCCGCAACCTTGTCTCGAAGGAACAGGTCCCTCAGTCGGGGTTCGCCGCCCTCGGAGACTATCTGGCAGATTCTTGAGACAATTCGGAGTGGCTTGGTCCTGTCGGGTCTGCTCATCTGGACAAGGATTCCAAGGTCGAGAAGACTCTGCTTGGGTATCCCATGCACGTTCACCCATCTCCTGACCGCCTGCTCTGCCGACGAGGCGTGGAAGGTCTGAAGCCCTCTGACCCCGGAAGAGAGGGAGTGGAAGAATGCCGCGCTGTGCTCTTCGGATTGAATCTCGCTCAGAATCACGATGTCGGGGGACCTATGGAGCACCTTCACTATCTCCGCTCCCTTTGTCCTGAGGTTGCGCTCCGACCTTTCGAATGGGTCAACCTTGATTTTCACCTGATGGTACCCGCGTTCCAGAAGGTCTCTGGTTTCGACTGCGTCCTCGATGTAGACCCTCCTCAGCTTGGGGTTGAGCCGCTCGTCGAGCGCGTTCAGGAGCGTCGTCTTGCCTGTTCCTGTCTCCCCGATCACCGTGACGTTGCCCCCGAGCTCGAGCCATGCGACGAGTAGACAGGCACCCTCTCCTGAAATGACCCTCATTCCGACCAGCTGCGGCAGCGACAGTGAAGAGAGGTTCAGCCTGCGCACGTCGAGGGCGAACCTGTTCACGGAGACCGGGTCCAGGTCGAGGGATACCCGCAGCCTCGCCCCCGCCACCTCGATGTCGTTCTTCAGGGAAGGCGTAGTGTAATCGAGCGAGTATCCCCTGAATGTGTCCATGTGGGTCTCGATGGCCTTCCTCTCGCGCTCTGTGAGCATGATGGAAGTGTCACAGCGTCCAAGCTTCGAGTGGTCGAGGTATACCGGCGAAGAGTCGGAGTCTATGTAGAATTCTGTGATGAACTGGTCCTTGGCCAGCCCGAGTATACGCGACAGTCCTATTGCCTCGAATGCCACAAGTTCGGATAGCTCCCGCGTATGGGTAAGGCCCGGGACCAAGGCCAGCTGCTCCGCAGCGAGCTGTTCAAGGACTTCGATGAGCCTGCCGAAGGTGAGAGGTTCGACCGACGCGGAGTCGAGATTCTCGGAGACTGCTTGGACCACCGCCCGGAGCCCCAACAGCAGCGAATGGGGCAATGCGAGGGCGAATTCGTATCGATTGCCGTGCTGGGAGGCTGTTGCCGCGTATGAGAAAGGATACGCCTCATAGCGGAGCCCTGGTCGCCCCGCTGATGCTTCGCAGAGCTCGACAAGCATCGGAGCAGGAGCCGCCTTTCTCGTCTTCGAGGCGAGCGCCCTGAGGAGCATCGTTGAGATGGGTCCTTCCAAGATTGTCCACAGAACAGTTGCTGGAACGATAAAAGAACCAACGGGGCGGCTTAAATCGCCGGAGAGAATCGGGTCCGATTTGGTCGAAGTATTCGAATACGCCCTGGTCGTCCTCGTATCGTCAATCCTCGCGGCATTTTCTTTCGGCGTTTACAGCGGCCTCGGGTCCTCCGTCGGGCCCGCGACCGACGAAGCGACATTCGCGTCGGTTGTTGCACTGGCGAGAGCTGCGGTCGAGCACGGCTCGTCGAGTTCCACGCTGGTATTCGACCACGCCACGATCAGCTGCGGCTCAGGAGTCATTACGTTCACAACGGGAAGGTATTCTGGGAACGCTTCCCTCTCGGCCGGCTGTTCGTTTCCTCCACAGGAAGTGGGTGGTATCAGGGATGTAACCTTCGAGTATTCGGAAGGGATGCTGGCCCTGCAGGTGCGCTGACTTGCCCGCAGCGTCCTACAGCTCGTCAGTGTCGTGGGCCGCCTACTTCGCGGCCGCCCTCGCACTCGTTGCCGCGTGCTCCCCAGTGCTTGCGGGTGTGAAGAACTACTCGTGCGGCGCTTCGGCGTCCAGGACAGCGGAGGGAGCCGTGGAGGTCGTCGACGGACTCAGGCCAGGGATGGTCGTGGCGTTCTCGTTTCGCGCGCCTTCGGCGGACGACCGCATCGAGCTGGTCGGGCACAGCCTCACCGCTCTGTGGTGCGGCAGGGCCTCCACCTTCCAGACGGTCTGGGAACTTCCCGGGGCGACTCTCATGGCTGGACGGAGTTACTACCTGAAGCTGGCGAGCTGTCAGGTGGAGGTCGACGGGCATGTCTGAGATGGAGCTGTACACCGATGTGGCTTTCATGTACATCCTGTTGATAGGACTCGTGTTGCTCGCACTGACCCTGCTGCTTCCGAGGATGACCGTCGGGTGAAAGCCCTGGACCTCTCCGTTGCCGCACTGATCGGGTTCTCTTCCATCGCATCGATGGCAGCTTGGAATCCCAACCAGCTTTCAGCGGAAGGTCGGCTGTACACAGAACAAGCCTCTCTGCAGGATTACCTTCTGACCGCGGTGGGAGACCTCGGTCTGCCCTGGTTGCAACGCGCGAGCCCTGGCGCCATCTGCGCAGCCCTGGTCCCCTTCTCCAACTCGAGCCTTCAGGTCTCCGCCAGGGGAAGGTACTTTGTGTGCACCACCGGCCCGCCTCCAGGCGTCCCCATGGCCAGTGTCACGATCCAACTCGCGGGGGGGAACCTTACGCTTCAGGCATGGCAACTAGGAAAGGGGTAGCGGCCAGCATCGCCGCAACGATACTGTTCTCGTCACTGATGGTGTCCAACTTCGTCATATTCTCCGGTTCGGAAGAGGACTTCAGACTCGTCTCCTTGGCCACCGAAGAGAGGGCTTTCCACGTCCAGTCGATGCTCATCGCCGAGACCTCGGCCCTGAACATGTTGGACGGCGCTCAGGGGCTTCTTTCGTCGGGGCACTTCACTTGCTCGAATGCAACCGACTCCGTCGCCCACGTCATCAGCTCGGAGGTCGTGCATCTCAACTGGGGAGGCCTCAGGGCCGACTCCACGATGACGCTCTTTTCCGGCGAGTCGGCCGGGGACAATCTCACCGGCGTGCATCCGTTCAATGGGTCGGTCGGGGGCATGACTGACCTGAGCGCATTCATCGCAGTCCAGGGGAACGCGCCTGACGGGAGCGTCAGGTATTTTAGGTCCGAACAGCACCTCCTCAACATCCCGCTCAGGCTCGGCGCCCTGACCGAGCGATGTCTCGACGCCGAATCGGAAGTTTCCGCAGCGTTGGCCAGTCTTGGAGGGCAAGCGTGCAACTCAAGTTCCCTCGCGGGGGTGGAAACCTTGGTGGCGAGCGAGGTCAAGTCGGCAGCCGCAGCGGGATTCTCCCTGTCTATCGATTACTTCGTGACCTCCGCGCAGCCCTGCAGAGTAGGCTACCTGATCAGCGCGGAGCAGGCCAACGTAGCCGGGCCGGAAGGAGCCTTCGTCTTCACGGAAGATGAGTATGGAACCGTGGGGGCGTAACGCTGAGGAGCGCGCACGCGCTGGCCTGCCTGAAGAGCCCGCCGTACAGCTCTCGAACGGTGTACTCGGCCACCCCTCCGCTCTCCGCGATTTCTCTCTGGGTGAGGAGCCTCCGCCTGGTGCCCCTCCTGGCGAGGTCGCATTCAGCAGCGTAGACGGCGGTGGCTGCGAGTGAACACGGGCTGTGACCGCCCCGTTCGGCTTCGCCGATCACGCACAGCACCCTGAGCGCGGCGCCTCGGAGGTCTGCGAAGAACTCTACGGGCTCCAGCCCAGCGGCCCGGATGGAGCGGGCCGGTCCAGCCATCGACCCGAGGCGGCCGACTATCCGTCCGACGTAGTCTTCAGCACGCGCGGGACTGGTCTTGAATGGTGAGTTGAGGGACAACCGGATTAGGGAGGAAGCCTTCACACGCCTGCCGAGCAGACTGTGGGCTTCGACGACTTCCCTCAGGTTGGCGCAGTTCACACCCATAATCCGACACGCGGTCACTATGGAGTATGCGGAGACCGCAGCCGTGGAGATCTCGGTTCGGGCCTTCTTGGGCCCGAGGAGCGTCTTCGCGATGACCACAGCCTGGGCCATGACGACCTTGGGGAGCTCAAGCTTCTCGGCCACGCGCTCGATGAGCTTGGCGCACCCGTAGACGGTGCTGTCTTCTCTGCCCGAGTAGTCGGAAACCAGCTTCAGGTACCTGTAGGTCGACGCAGACCCGGCGAATCCCCTGGAGAACCTCTCCTCAAACCCCGTGTCGGGCGGACCTAGGTAACCACCCAGGGCTTGGCCTGTGAAGTCTATTGCAGTGGGCGCCTTGGCGCTTCTCGTTTCTAAGATCTCTTTCCCGCTGACGATGCCGCACCTGTTGCAGACGAGTTCATCGCCGACGTCCACGAATTCGCCTGCGCATTCGGCGCACCTGGAGCTGGTTGCTGATGTTGTCACGGACGGAGACACGCCCAGGGCTGTTATCCGCGACGTGGGACCTGGGAGTGCGGGTGAGCAACAGCCGGATTCGTTACCGCGGTCCCCGGTGCCCCGGAGAGGGGGTGGGTTCACCGAAATTGGTTGTCAACGGTTAAAAGAGCCAAGGGCGCGTGTGGGCTTTCCTAATGCCGAAGCGGATGAATCTGGAGAAAGTGAGGGACGTCCACGCTCAGCCCTCCGGCGAGATCGTGGCGCTCATAGATCAAATGGGGCGCGGCGGGGGGTTCACCGCGAAGAGCCTCTCGCTGGCCGCCAGGATTCTGACAAGCATGTGCTCAGACCGCGGCTGCACGAAGTTCCTGTCTTTTCCCGCAGCGCCAGTTGCCACCGGGTTGAGGGGCGTTCTCGTCGACATGGTGAGGGACGGGCTCGTGGACGTCATCGTTACGGCCAGCGGCACGCTGGACCACGATATCGCGAGGTCTTTGGCTGACTACTACCACGGGAGCTTCGGGATGGACGATGCCGTGCTGCACAGGTCAGGCTTTCACAGGCTGGGCAACCTGCTGATACCTCTGGACAACTACGGGCCCCTGATAGAGACAAGGATGCAGCGCCTCCTCGCCCGACTTTACGCAGGCGGGATGCGTTCGGTCACTTCGGAGACGTTGTGTTCGGAGATCGGAAAGGACCTCGGCTCATCTGACTCCCTCCTCTATTGGGCGCAGAAGAGAGGCGTGCCGGTGTTCGTGCCCGGGATCACGGACGGCGCCGTCGGAAGCCAGCTCTGGCTCTTCTCGGAGAGCCACAGGGATTTCAAGGTGGACCTGCTGGGCGACGAGCGCAGGCTGTCAGACATCGTTTCGGAGTCGAAGAAGACGGGCGCTCTCGTCCTCGGGGGCGGAATCTCCAAGCACCACACCATCTGGTGGAACATGTTTCGCGGTGGGCTGGACTACGCCTGCTATGTCACCACAGCCGATGAGTACGATGGCTCTCTCAGTGGCGCCCAGGTCAGGGAGGCCGTGTCCTGGGGCAAGGTCAAGGAGAAGGCGAGTCAAGTAACCGTGAACGGCGAAGTCACGGCCATCCTCCCCTTCCTGGTCTCCTACCTGCGGGCCAAGAAGGCGAGGACGCGCGACTGAACGTTCGATTCTCGAATAGCTTATAAAACGAACGTGGCGGCGGACGTCAGAAGTTTGTCCGCGGACTTCGCAGTTCTGGCTTTTGGGGTCTCAGTTGTCGCCCTGCTCTACGCTCTCGTCCTCTGGGTCTACCTGAGGAGGCAGAACCGAGGGAACGACAGGATGGTAGAGATTGCCGACGCAGTGAGGCAGGGTGCGGGCGCCTTTCTCAGCCGCGAGTACAAGGTTATCGCCCCGATTGCCGTTGCGATCGCACTGCTGATCTTCGGGCTGATTGACTACCCGAACAGCACCGGCGGGGCGACAGCAGCAGGCTTCGCTCTGGGCGCCACCCTCTCCGCAGTAGCCGGTTACGTGGGCATGGCTGTCACTGTGAGGACGAGCTCCCGGACGGCAGAAGCCGCGAAGAAGGGGCTAGGGAGCGCACTGCTGCTCTCTTTCAGGGGAGGAGGGGTGATGGGAATGACGGTGGTGGGTTTCGACCTGTTCGGCCTGTCGCTGTTCTACCTTGCCTTCGGCAGCACCATCGCGTCTTCTCCTGCCACACTTGCGGGGCTAGGTTTCGGCGCCTCTCTCATAGCCATGTTCATGAGGGTGTCGGGCGGAATCTACACCAAGGCCGCCGACGTGGGCGCAGACCTGGTCGGGAAGGTCGAAGCCGGAATCCCTGAGGACGACCCGCGCAACCCTGCCGTAATCGCGGACAACGTGGGCGACAACGTCGGCGACTGCGCAGGAATGGGTGCAGACGTGTACGAGTCCTACGTCGTCACGGCAATCGCCGCGATGATCCTCGGCGCGCTCATCTTCCTGGACAGGGGCTCTCTTGGAATCTCCCCAGGCCTGTTGTCGGTCATCAGCTCGAACCAGCTTCTGCTGTATCCGCTGGCCCTCGGCTCGTCGGGGATCGTCGGGGCGATCATCGGCGGGCTTTACATCCGGAGTTCAATCAAAGCCAACCCGCTGCAGGCGCTGAACGTGGCGCTCCTGATCGGAGCCGTCATCACCATAGCCATCGACTTCGTGCTCGGGCAGAACATCTTCGGCGGTTCCGCCCTCGGCTACTATCTGTTCGCGAGCGCGATCGTCGGAGTGGTGGTCGTGGTGGTCATCGAGAACGTTGCCAACTACTTCACGTCCTACGCGTACAAGCCCGTGAGGGAAATAGCGAAGGCGAGCCAGACGGGCGCAGCCACCAACTTCCTCGCGGGTTACACAACCGGATTGACCAGCACGGCGCCTTCGGCGGTGGTCCTGGTCGTTGCCATACTGGCCTCTTACTATCTGGGCTACGCGGGTTCCGGAGGCAGCCAGCTGATTGGTGTCTACAGCACCGCCATTGCAACCATGTCGATGCTCTCCCTGACGGGCATCATCATGTCGATTGATTCCTTCGGGCCGATCACCGACAACGCCAACGGCATTGTCGAGATGGCTGGACTGGACGAGAGCGTACGAAAGGTTACCGACGAACTGGACGCCATCGGGAACACGACCAAGGCCACCACGAAGGCGTTCGCGGTGATGTCTGCTGCGCTGGCCGCGGTCTCCATCTTCGAGGCTTTCCAGTCGGAGGTCAACACGGTGGTGTCCAATCCTTCCCATCCCTTGTTCGCAAAGTACGGGCTTCCCGTAGGGGGGGCCGTCTCATTCACGCTCACCGACCCTCACGTCGTGATAGGGCTCTTCATCGGCAGCCTGCTGCCGTTTTACTTCTCGAGCTTCCTCATCGGTGCCGTTCAGAGGGCTGCCTTCAAGATGGTCAACGAAGTGAGACGCCAGTTCAAGGAGATACCTGGCATCATGGAGGGCACGGCCAAGCCGGACTACGCGAAATGCGTAGACATCAGCACATCGGCGGCGATCCGGGAGCTGGCCAAGCCCGGCGCCCTGGCGATCGTCACCCCTCTGTTGGTCGGCTTCCTCCTCGGCCCTGTGGCCCTGGGGGGCCTGCTGATAGGCAGCGTCGTTTCGGGCGTCTTCCTCGCCTTCTTGATGACCAACGGCGGAGCCGCCTGGGACAACGCGAAGAAGTTCATCGAGACTGGACAGTACGGCGGCAAGAAGTCGCCCGCGCACCAGGCCGCGGTCATGGGCGACACCGTGGGCGACCCGTTCAAGGACACAGCCGGCCCGGCAATCAATTCCCTGATCAAGGTCCTCAATACCATATCGATAGTGTTCGTGTCCGCCGTGGTTCTCTTCGCCGTCTTCGTCTGAGGACTGAACCTCGCGCTCGTTCGAAACTCGGACACCTCGCGCAGGCGAACGATAGACCCGGTCATCCGCCTCTGAAAGGACGAATCACGCTCGACGAGAGGATGGCGACATTCTGCTGAGAGGGATCATGACGAGAGAAATGCACCGGGGTGCAATCCCGGCACGGGCTTGCGCGGGAACGGAATGCGGTTCCTATCCGGACCCGTCCCGCAGCAGTCATTCAAACGGGAGAGGCTTCAGGTTGGCTCCTACCGACCTCAGCTCGCTGCCGGCAGAGTGGGCCATGATCATGGCGTCGCCATCCGGCTTCACCGTCCTGACCGCGCTGCTCTCGAACCCGCTGACCCTGCCGCCCTTCTCGAACATGACGGACTGGTCGGTGATGTGCAGAGCAGCCTCTTCTCCGTCCATCCTCACCTTCGCGGTGTTCCGTTTTGGCTCGGTTGCCATGCCCTCGTCCCACCGAATGAACAGGCTCGCTTTCGGCATTCAACTGCCGCCACCGCCTCCAATTCTACCACAAGACGAACGACAGGCGTAGTTCATGGGCGCTTATCAGCGGCAGTCAGCTAAGGAAGCGCGAGCCTAGAGGCAACGGAGCACTGGAAGTGGAGGAGGCGATACGGGCCCGATGTAACCGACAGAGCGATCGCCCTTGCGATTACTCGCGGTGTAACAGACAGGGACCCGAGACGGCAAGACACCCTCCATGCAACCATGCGGGTGCCGCCCTCAGGCGGGTCTTTGGGAGTGGTCTACAGAATCATCGGCCCGAAAAGGTGTATGATTATAACCGCGTTCTGGCTACAAGGGACGAGAAATTGATAGACGTGCACTACGACGAAAAGGAGGACGCACTCGGGATTCAGTTGAAGAGCAGGGGCTACTGGAAGAGCGTGGAGGTCTCCAACAACGTGGTGATGGACCTGACGAAGGAGGGCGAGATCATTGGGATAGAGATTCTGGGGGTCAGGGACACCTTCAAGAAAGATGCGCCTCTGATAGTGTCGAGGGCGTCTGGCAAGAAGCGCTGAGCAATAGAATCAGGACAGACGATTCTCCCGAAGCGCTAAGCCAAGCGGACTTCTGCTACAAACGCGATATCTGCTGGGTGGAGGTGACCAACGAGACAACCGAATCCCCAGAAGCAATCCGCGCGATTTGTCAGGCCATGGCCCTGTCCGTTGGGGCGTCCCATCCTCAAAGGGTTTGGAGCCTCGAAGACCACCGCCGAGAGTTTCGCGGTCAGGTTTCTCCTTATCTAACCGCCGGTTTGACTTCACTCTAGGCATTGACGACAGAACTCAAATCGATTCTTCGTTGGTACGAGTACAACTCCTATGCGAGAAAACGGTATCTCAAGGCCATCTTCGATAGGATTCCCTCCAGAGTCAGGTACAGCGAGAGCTGCGCCTCCTTTCCCACGATCGTCCAGATCTTCCTCCATGTCCTAGATGCCTACAGGTGGTGGTTCATCTATGTCTACGAGGACCGGGTGAAGGAATACGAGAGGCATAGAGACAAGAGGCGCACGAGGAGGGAGGTCGAGGCTGAAGAAAAAGAAGTAGATTCGCTAGTCATGGCCTTTGTAAGGCGTTTGAGGGAGAAGGACCTTGACAGGGTGATACGTTGGAAGGACGGTCGCGACATTAGGAAGGACAGGCTCGGCGATATCCTGCTTCACATGGTAGAGGAGGAGCTACAGCACAGGGGCGAGATCAACGCGCTTTTCTGGCAGCACGATACCAATCCGCCCATCGTCCAATTCCACGATTGGATAAGAAGGACACGTAGCTGAGGACCAACATTTCGTTGCCTATGCAGCGTCACTTTTGTTATGTCTCGTGAGTGCTCAATCCTCCGTGGTCCGCATCCTCTGGTTCAAGGAAACTAGCCGCTGGTCTAGGAGAGGCATCCCGCTCAGGGTGGTCTGGGGCAGCCCGAGGCAGCTCGTAATCCTTCTCTCCTCGTTTCTTACGGGATTGATCATAGCGACGCCGATGCCCACGGCCACATTGAAGCTCGTACCGATTGGTGCGCTCCTTCTGGCGGGTTCCGCTGTCGCCTTCTGGAGGGTGAAGATGCTGGCGCCAGAGCAGATCGTCATGGCGAGACTGCAACGCTTGACAGGTATTTCGCAACATGGCGAAAAGTCAGCTTCATTGGGAAAGACTGCTCATGTAGTAGAAAAGCCAGAAGAGAGCGCCTTCGAAATCGAGTCAGACAGCGCCGAGTCGTTCACCCCGCTTTCTATTACAGGGAGGTGGAAGAGGACGAAGCTGCCGAGGAAGGTCACGCTCTACGTGGACGGCGTCCCGAGGCCGGGGGCTGAGGCGCTGGCGATCCCTGCCAGCGATGCCGAGAGCGGGTACACAATCGTCTTCCTGCCCACAGCCGCGGACATCGGCGTGAGAGAGTTGGAAGTGAGGATCGAGGGCGAAGAGAAGCCCATCTACAGGAAGAGTGTCGAGGCGAAGGTCAAGGGGGCGCGGTCGCTGGAGATGAAGAAAGTCTCGTAAATCGAGAATGGTATGTGTTTAGGTGTCTACTCCCGATTAGTGTGTATGTACCTCCTTTTGCTAAAACAAGCCCAGAATTGGCTTCTTTCACGAACGGTCATACCTTGAGCGGAAAAGGCAGAATACGGCTTCTTTTCTGATTTGGAGTAGATTCCTGTCTCTTCCAAGGTTTTGACCTAGACACATACCAATCATCAAATCATATCGTTGAGGGACAACATCGATTGACGGGACTAGAAGCAGGTTGAAAGAGAGACGCTCGCCTCGGAAGGAATTTCGCTCCCACTTCGAATCAGGCTTATTAACAAAGCCGACAGGTGCAGAGTTTCGCTCTGCTCAAGGACAGTTCAGAAAGACGCAGACCGCCTTTCGCTCTGATTGCAACAGTGATGTTCCTGTGTGGCAGTCCGGTGTTTCTCCTATTCCAGCCGACCCCCAAAGCCAGCCCGAGCATCCCGCAGGTCACCTCGGGGGAGCCCTACACGATCGGCGCCTGGTACTTCACTGCTTGGAACGACATCAACGACTTTCAGGCTGTGAACTCCTATGGCCTGTACGGGCGGTACGACCCTTGGGGAGGCGTCCGCGACTACGCCCTGGGTGGCGACCCGCAGCACCTGGGAGTCAACTACTCGAACAGGCAGCCGCTGCTAGGATTCTACGACCTCCTCGACCAGAGCATCATGGACACGCAGATCCTACAGGCTGCAAGCCGGGGGCTGTCGTACTTCGCGTTCTACTATTACTGGGACACGGACCACAACCGTGAGTCCAATGTCTCTGTCCCCATCCAGCGGTTCGTCACCTCGCCCAACAAGGGTCTCATGAAATTCCTCATCTCGCCGTTTCCAGTCGGGCGCGCGCCGATGACGCTTTCGATGTGGGACAACAGCGTGGTCCCCTACATGGTCACGCATTACATCTCCGACCCCTCCTACCTCAGGACCACGGACGGCCGCCCCGTCTACGTCGACTTTGGATGGTGGCAGAATGACACGCAGCACGCCGCCTCCCTGGCTTATCTCAGGAACGCGACAATGGCAGCCACTGGGAAGAATCCAATCATACTCTTCGTCGCGCAGCAAGCTCACACCGTCGGGGACCTGACCTACGCGCAGTCGCACCTGAACCTCGACGGTTTCACCTGCTTCACCTTTGGTCCCGACTACCCGGGCCAGCCCTACAGTCAGAAGCTCGCCCAGATCGTGCCGACCTTCGAGCGCCAGAACATGTCATTCTACGTGCCCTGCACGACCATGGGGGAGGACCAGAGGCCCTGGTGGGACGTGGGAGAGGGCTGGGGCCTCCAGCCGAACCAGATGCCTTACTTCTCGAACATCACCTTCACCGGCTTCCAGCAGAACCTCATGGACCTCAAGACGTACATGAACGGCAACGTAACGAGGACGTCAAAGATGCTGATCGTCTACGCCTGGAACGAGTGGGGGGAGGGCGGCCACATCGAGCCGGACGCAGTCTACGGATACAAGTACCTGGACATCATCCAGAGCGTTTTCGGCCTGACACCCAATGCTGCCCAGCCCGCCACCGGCAAGAACGGCGCTGTGATGGTGAACTGGCAGGCGCCGAAGATGATGACCACCGGAGGAGCGGCCGTAGCCCAGGTGACGGTCAAGAATACGGGCTCTTCTACCTGGACATCGTCGGGCGGCTATCAGCTGAGCTCGCAGAACCCGCAGGACAACGGGGTCTGGGGAACCTCCAGGGTTTCTCTCGACTCGGAACAGACCGTAGCTCCTGGGAAACAGATTGTCTTCTCATTTAGCGTCGTCGCACCGTCACAGCCGGGAACCTACAATTTCAGGTGGCGCATGATTCAGAATGGGTCGGGTCCGTTCGGAGACTATACCACAACAGTGAAGGTGACTGTGGTCCAGGGGGCGGCGGCGACCACCACTACGACGGCAACCAGCACCTCCACCTCGACGACTACCAACGCTGTGCCGTCGGCCACGACGACAAGTCAGACAAGTGTTGCCACATCAACGAGCTCGTCGGTTTTTACTCCGACGCAGACCACGACCTCAAACGCAGCACAAACGACGTCCACCAGCACGAGCTCCGGAGGGATTCTCGAATTTCCTGCCCAGCCCTTGGTTGCTGCCGCCTTCGCGTTCCTCATGGTTGCGGCATATCTCCGGGCGCGTGCAAAGACACGCCCAGACAATGAAGGAACGCTGCTCAGGTGAAGGGCCTTGGCACCCTGCGGCCCTGGTTGGCGACGATCGTCAGTGGAGTCTCGCCTTCTTCGATTCCTTGTGCACTTACCTCTCTGATTACGTCAGCCACCCTGTCGTTCCGCGTCACGAGCTTCCTGAAGCGCGAATCCGGCGTCGCCTTGACATCCCTCACGCCCTTCGTCCTTTCGTCGAGGATGAACCTGCTTCTCCTTTCCACCTGGCCCTCGACCAAGAAGATTCCGAACCTCTCTTTCGTCACCTACAGCACCGTCTTCCGTTCAGTTGGAATTCTTCGCCTCCCTTCGACGTCAAATGGGTCGGACATCCTTCTCTGGGGCGTTGATGCCGTATTCAGCTCACCAGAGGAGTTTCGATACAATCTCAGACTTGATCGGAGAGTTGGGAATAATACTTTGTAGGGTCGAGTTCGCGGTCGAAGGCGGCGAAGCAGTGATCGTGGGCCCACACGAATCCCTCCCCACATCCAAATGCCCCAAGTGCGGCGGAAACGGGATTCCAAGAGCCTTTCTGCCTGACCTCGTCCTGAACCGGAAGCGGAAGATTGTAGTAGAAATTTCAGGCGAGAAAAGCTCCATCCACAATCGCGCCAAGGTCGATTTCTACAACAGGGTCGGGGTCTGCTGGGTCGAGGTCACAAACGATACAGCGAAATTGTCCGACGCTGTGAAGGCTGTCTCCCAAGTTCTCGCTCTTTCGGTCGGAAATTCCCGCCCAGAGAAGGTCTGGGGCTACGAAGAGTTTCCTTGAAGTCGCGCCGCGTCGTTTCTAACCAAAGGATGCATTCCCTACCCAGGCACCCTGAACTGTCGAGTCACTTGAGCGATCTGGCCGTCTCAGCCTTCGCTTCCCTTACGTCTCTCTCGATTTGTTTCCTGCCTCTTCCCCGGGCCTGAAGCTTCGAGGTTGCGGTCCTCAGCTTCCCCATCCTTTCCTCGCCATACAGGAACTCCTTTATCGCGAACCTGATCAGTTCGCTCTTGGACGAGTACTCGCCCGCCCTTACGAGCGCCTCTATCCTCTCCCTGTCCCTCTCCGGCAGGCTCAAGAGCATCTTGCTCCCCATGTATATGCGATAGATATGCCCCACATATATCAACCCTTCGCGAGCTCCCGCGTCTTCCAGACCTTGAACCTCCCCCTGACGACGTCGAAGTCTCCGTCCGTCGACCAAATCCCGTCGTGGTGGCCTTCGGTGGTTAGCGCCAGCGCGACAAGCGGCACGTCCGACCTGTCCCTGCGCGCGATCAGCCTTTCGGCCTCTGCCCATCTCTCGCTCAAGAACTTCCGGTCCGCCACCAGGACGGGCATGGCCTCGACCAGAGAACGCGCGTCCGCAGGGCTCATCCCCATCTTCGCCGTGAGGATTCTATCGACCTCCGCGATTGTATACTCCGTCGTCGCGAAGATGTGGCCGCCCGAAAACAGAACCTTGCTCTCGGGACCCTTGTATACGAGGGCCGAATAGAGGACGGTGGTATCGGCGAGCAGGACAAGCGGCCGCGTCACACACCAGAATCGCGCCCGGCTTTTTAGGCACCGCTACTTTGGTTCACATGCGCATCCTCTGGTTCAAGGAGACTAGCCGCTGGTCTAGGAGGGGCATACCGCTCAGGGTGGTCTGGGTCAGTCCGAGGCAGCTGGCTATCCTCCTCTCCTCGTTCCTTGCGGGACTAATCGTAGCGACGCCGCTGCCGACAGCCACGTTGAAGCTCGTTCCCATGGGCGCGCTCCTCCTAGTGGGATTCGTGATCGCCTTCTGGAGGGTGAAGATGCTGACGCCGGAGCAAATGATTATGGTGAGATTGCGGGGCTTGACAGGAATCTCGCAACATGGCGAAAAGACGGCTTCGTTGGGAAAGACTGCTCATGTAGTAGAAAAGCCAGAAGAGAGCGCCTTCGAAATCGAGTCAGACAGCGCCGAGTCGTTCGCCCCACTTTCTATTGCAGGAAAGTGGAAGAGGACGAAGTATCCTGTCAAGGTCTCGCTACTCGTGGACGGAGTTCCAAGGCCCGGTGCCGAGGCTCTAGCGATTCCTGGCGAAAAGGAGAGCAGCTACACCATCGTCCTCCAGCCAACAGCGGCAGACATTGGGGCACACGACCTCGAAGTGAGGGTCGAGGGCGAGGAGAATCCGATTCACAGGATGAAGGTCGATGTGAAGGTCAAGGGGGTGAAGTCGCTGGAAATGAGGAAGGTCAGCTAAGCTGTGTCATTTAGAACGCGGCGACAAACCTCCTCTGCTCCGGTTGGAACAGTCATCCAGCACGAGATGAGCTGAGCGCTCTGGCGGGTAGAACTATATCGGGCAGGGTAACCTGGGTAATCCTATTGAACAGGTCAGTCATCCCGACGATAGTGGTTGCCCTCGTAATCGGCATTGCCTTTGGCTCGGCAATTTTCCCTCAAACCAGAACTCTGACGACGACCTCGGCAACCACCCAGACGACGACGCAAATAATTACTCAGACGGTAATCGTCAACGCTCTGAATCCTATAGTTACATTCACACGAATAACACTCTTGGTGGTTCCAGTTGTGGGCATATGCATAACTGTCTCTGGCACGCGGACTATGACCTACACCTACGCGTCTGGAGGCCAGAGTACTACAGTGATAACCATCTATCCCCCTAACCTTCCTCAGCAATTCATTGCCACGGTTGTCACGGCTTCAACTGTCAGCGGCAGCAATCAGACTCAGTACTTTACTGGTTCGTGCTGATTCTCCTGTTAAATCAGGCGACTCTCGCAGTAAGTGTTGTCCTACGTCTACGAAGTAAGCCCCATCAACTACTTCTACCTCAGCGAGCCGGGGCGTAACGCCGTCCTGGCGGGGTTCGCCGCCTCTCCCCAGCAACTCAGCCCAGCAGTAGTCTTCCCCGTCAAATTGGACTCCATGAGCGCAGTGGTGGGAAACGAGGTGTGCAGCGTGAACTGCAGGCGCTACTTCCCTGAAAGGACCAGTCGCTCGGGGTGTTCCTCACGACGATTGGCTTGCAGGAGGAGTTCGCCACGCCCGCGAGGATGCGCGGCTGCGCGACTGCAGGCAAACTCTCCCCACATGTGTTCTCAACCGAAGTGAACCTGAACCTACCCCGACAGCCTGAGTCTCGCTGGACTTCGGAGAGGGCCCGCCACAGTTCACCGGTGCACCTGCCCCTAGCTCTAGGGTCGAGGTGGGTGTGGGACTCGGACCCACGTGAATGCGCTCACTGGCGATGCCCACTGCAGGCGCACGCGTAACCGCTCCGCCAACCCACCGCTGACGGCGCTCGCCCCCCGCGGTAATTATGCGTTCAACGCGGGATTGCCCCTTCCCTAATAGGTTCGGCCAGCCGCCGACAGCCCGACGGGACGGAAGCCTCTCCCGACTCCGTTTCATTATGTGGCTGCTAAAGCTTATAACCGCTTCACCTCGGAATCGCCGCGCACGTCCTAATGCTTATGGGATTCCTGCAAATGGTGCCACCCACAACAGCAACTCTGAACTTCCTGTTCAACTGGTACTTGTTCTTCGGGGCCGGAGCCGCCATAGTCGTGATCAGCCTGCTTGCCTTCTTCATGATACGCTACAGGCAGAAGGGCTCTGACAGCACCCCGCTCCACCACAAGACGGAGGGCTGGAAGATAGTGCTCGTGACGGCTCTCATCAGCCTCAGCATACTCACCGCCGCAGAGTACCAGACCTTCGCGAGCTTCTCCAACATCGAGATTCCGAGCCAGTGCGCCCAGGTCCCGAGCTCCTGCGTCCACATCAGCGTCGTGGGCTTCCAGTGGGGCTGGAACTTCACCTACCCCGACGGCAAGTTCGCAGTCACGACCCTCGACCAGCCTCTGACTGTCCCGGCGGGGAAGATCGTCGTGCTGAACATAACCAGCAGAGACGTGTTCCACTCCCTGGGAATCACGATGTTCGGCGAGAAGGAGGACGCCATCCCTGGAAGATACAACCAGATGTGGTTCGAGGCCACGCAGACTGGGACCTACCCCTACGCAATCAGGTGCTTCGAGCTCTGCGGGATTGGGCATGCCTTCATGATCGGGAACCTTTCTGTGGTCGACTCGGCAACCTGGCAGGCGCAATTCGGCGGAACACCGGGGGCTGCGTAGTGGCGTCCTGGTACAGCCGCTGGCTCTTCACGACCTACCACAAGGACGTCGGGCTGCTCTACTTCTTCACCTCCCTCTACTTCGGTGTGATAGGCGCAATCCTCGCGCTGATGATGCGCGTCCAGCTGTCTGTCCCCAACAACGACTTCCTGAGCGCGGTCTACTACAACCAGGCTGTGACGATGCACGGGCTCATCATGATCTTCTGGTTCCTTTCCCCGATCGCCATTGGGCTGGCGAACTACTTCCTCCCCCTTCAGATTGGCGCCAAGGACCTGGCCTTCCCCCGGCTCAACGCGATGAGCTACTGGCTCTATCTGGCAGGCGGAATCCTTGCCGCCCTCAGCTTCTTCGTTCCAGGCGGCTCTGCGAACGCCGGTTGGACGACCTATCAGCCCCTCGCCACTCCCGGGTTCGAGCCAGGACCCGGGCCGACCCTGGTCTACCTCGGGCTTGTCCTGCTTGCTGCGTCAGTGACTCTGGGGAGCGTGAACATCCTGGTCACGGTCCTTTGGATGAGGGGTACGGGTGTGACGCTAGCGAAGCTACCGATGTTCACGTGGTTCATGTTCTTCACCATAGTCGCGATGCTCTTCGCGTTCCCGACGCTCATTGCCGCATTCACGCTCGCTTCCGCCGACAGGATTCTCGGGACTTCGTTCTTCTCGAGCCCATTCATCCAGCCTTCAATCCTCTGGGACCAACTGTTCTGGTTCTTCGGCCACCCGGAGGTGTACATCGTGCTGCTCCCAGGGTTCGGCATCGTCGCCAACCTCTTGCCCAACTTCACCGGGAGACCACTGGCGGCGAAGAACGCCATACTAATCGCCACCGCGCTGATAGTCCTTCCGCTGAGCTTCGGCGTCTGGATGCACCACATGTTCCTTACCGGAATCCCGGTGGACCTCCAAGGGGCCTTCAGCATTTCGACCATCGCCATCTCAGTCCCCTTCGACGTGATCACGCTGTCGTTCGTGGAGTCGCTGATCAGGGGGAGGGTGAGGTTCCCCACCCCCATGCTCTTCTGCATCGGAGCCGTCGTGCTGTTCATCGTCGGCGGCATCACGGGCGTCTTCCTCTCATCGCCTGTTCTGGACAGGGTGTTCCGGGGCTCCTACTTCGTCGTCGCCCACTTCCACTACGTCATGGTGGGGGCTGCCATCTTCGGAATCATCGCGGGCGTCTACTACTGGCTGCCGAAGATGACCGGCAGGATGTACAACGAGAGGTGGGGGAAGGTGCACTTCCTCATCTCCTTCATCGGCTTCAACGTACTGTACTTCCCCATGAACCTGCTTGTCGACATGCCTCGTCGCATCTTCACCTATCAGAACCTCGGAAACTGGCCTCTGCTCAACGGGCTGGCAAGCGTGGGTGCGTTCATCTTTGCCGGGGCGCAGATAATTCTTGCAGCAAACCTGCTCTACACCTGGTTCAGGGGGCCCCTGGCGCCGGCGAACCCCTGGGGCTCGCAGGACCTCGAGTGGTCCTCACCCTCGTCGGGGAGCTCGCCCGCGGTGGGCAGTGGCGAACAGGCGCCGGCGGGAGGCTGGATCGGCCAGCTGGCCGCCGCTTCTCCTCCGCAGGGTGGCATCGCAGCTCAGGGCGCCGAACACCAAGGTCCCCACCTCAGCAGCAGGCCGTTGGAGGCCTCCTTCGGAGGCATGTTCTTCCTGCTGGGCGCTGCGTTCTATCCCGACGTGGCTGGACTGGGGGCGATGGTTCTCGGAGGCCTCGTTGTGCTCTATTCGCTGATTGGCTGGGCCCGCGACGATTACCACGACAGGTTCCACATGCCTTCCGACGCCGAGGGCGACAGGTGGCCTTTCGGCGGAGTCCCCAAGATGAAGTTCGGTGTGTGGGTATTCCTATCGTCAGAAATCGTGCTGTTCGGGAGCTTCCTGGGCGCCTACATCTTCATGAGGGCGGCGGAGCCAGGATGGCCCTCGCCCGCTTCCATCCACGACATACCGCTGGGGACGCTCAACACGATAATTCTGGTCTCGAGCGGCCTGACCATGGTAATGGCAGTCGACGCCATCCGCAACGGCGACCAGAAGAGGCTCCTCACTTGGCTCGCAGCGACGTTCGTCCTGGGTTCCGTTTTCATGGGCATCAAGCTCTCCGAGTGGACCAACCTGGCCTCCAGCGGCTTCGTCCTCACCGCTTCCAACCCCATCATGGCCGTGGCCGCGAGCTCTTACTACGTCATCGTCGGACTGCACGGCGCCCACGTCGTCGCCGGGCTTCTTGTAATGGTCTACCTGATGAAGAAAACAATGGGTGGACGCTACTCAAAGGAACATCACGAAGCCGTAGAGAACTTCGGCCTCTATTGGGCGTTCGTGGACATAGTCTGGTGCTTCGTGTTCGTCCTCTTCTACCTGATTTGAGGCCACAGACATGAGACAAACAGCTTCCCTGGCAGTCTGGGCGTACATGGTGCTGGCCGTCCTCGCCGAGGTCGAAGCCTCCTACGCAATCACAGACTTTTTCACAAAGTCGGCAGTGGTCGGTGTCCTCGCCGCAAGCCAGGCGGTAGCAATCGTGATCTTCTACATGGATCTCAGGAACGAGCCGGGCGCGGTACGGCTGTTCGCGCTCGTGCCGATCATGTTCCTTTCCGCATTGCTCATAGCCATGATCTCCTCTCTAGGTTGATGGGTGGATGCAAGTAGAATCAGAAGACGAGGGGCGCGTCCCGACATCCTTCCTGTACGGCGTCGGTGCCTTCATGATCATAGTGGGCCTGCTTGTGGCGTCGGTGTTCATCCTCAGACTGCAGCCTCCTCTGGCCACCGCCCCGCAGCAGACCAGTTCCCAGGCGGGCATCGCTTCCATCATAATGCCCAGCGGAGTGGGAAGCAACACCGCACTCGATTTCTCCCCGGCCAACGCCACTGTGGTGGTCGGGGTGAACAACACGGTCGTGTGGACCAACGAGGACACTGCGTCGCACACCGTCGTCTCGAAACAGGTTCCCGCGGGCGCCGCGTCGTTCTCTTCCCCGATACTCGCGGCGGGGGCGAAGTTTAACGTGACACTGACCGTGCCGGGGACCTATCTCTACTTCTGCTCCCTTCACCCTGCGTGGATGCAGGCCAGGATTGTGGTGAAGGCTGCGGCCAGCGCGCCGCCTGCCGTGACGGTAACCATGCCTGCCGGAGTCGGAGGCTCGAACGCCCTGAACTACTCGCCGCCGCTCATCACCGTGGTCATCGGCGTCAACAACACTGTCACCTGGGTCAACAACGACCAGTCGATCCACACCGTGACAGCCACAGACAAGTCGTTCGACTCGGGGAACGTCGCCCCCGGGGGCAGCTTCACGCACACGTTTACTGCGCCCGGAACCTACACCTACGTCTGCATCTATCACGGCTGGATGAAGGGGACCGTTGTCGTCAAACAGTCAGGCTGAGCTCGCGCGGAACTTTATTATCGGAGACGGGGCTAACTGGGGCGATTGAGGACGGAGAAGAGCGGAGAGGAGCCGAACGTGTTCCCCGGCAATTGGGACGTCGTTTCCGAGACTCTCCTGAAGACCTACGAGCTCTGGTTCCCGCAGAACTGGAACCCCGTGGACCTCCCCTGGGACGAGTGCGACTCGAGCAATTTCACCCCTGACGAGGCCGTGGCCCAGGCGTACTGGCTCTCAAAGCTCGCCCTCTTCGAGAAGTCGGGGATAGGCGCCTTCGGCCAGGCGGCCGTTCAGGCGGCGACACACGGCTTCGAGGACCCGACCAAGAAGTTCCTGTCCGCGGTCGCCTTCGACGAATGCAGGCATGACGAGGTGTGCAGGCGTGCCTGCGGGAGGGTCTGCCCGAACTTCCCCTACAGGTTCAAGCCCAGCAGCACCCTTGAAGAGAAGGCGCTCAGGAACATCAACGCGCTCTACGACAACGGGAAGCGATACTGGACAGCCTTCCAGTCGGCCTGGGGAAAGTACCCCCTGGAGCTGATATTCTCAAGCTTCTTCTTCGCCGAGATAGGCGCGCAACTGATCTTCAAGGAAGTCGGCGAGCTCTCGACCAACAAGGTCTACTCGACCTCCTTCAGGAACATCACGCGCGACGAATCGCGTCACCTGACCGGGACGCTGGCCATGCTCGAGCGGCTTTCGGAGAGGCTGAACAAGGAGGACAAGGCCATGGTCTCGCGGCAGCTGAAGCACGGATTCATCTATCTCTCGCCCCTCCTCTTCAAGCCCATGGAGGACTTTTGGAAGCTCCCTTCCGATTTCTTCGAGTATGACCAGAAGCTGGAGCACCTGGCGTACAAATCCGGGCTGGGGGTGCCCAAGGTAGAGGAGCGCAAGGACAACTGGATGAAAGCCATCTCGCGCCACAGGTCAAAGATCGAGGAGCTGGGGATACCCGTCCCAGAGATAAAGGAGATTGGCATCGCTGGTCTGGACGTCCAAGTCAAGAAGGGCGACGAAATCGTCGCTACTCCGCTGTAGCCCTCGTTTCCCTGAGGAAGAGGAGGGGGACCGTCAGCACCAGCGTCATTATTGCCGCCACCATCCACGCCGCAGGGTAGCCTGACGAATCCACCGCGAAGGAGAAGACCAGCGGCGGGACAAAGGCGCCGAACAGCGAGATGCAGTTCACCCAAGCCACGGCGAGGCTGTCGTATTCCCTCGGCGCCCTGTTGTAGTCCTTGGCCGCCGCGAAGCCCACTGTGAAGCCGAAGCCGGAGAAGAGGCCGGAAAGCGCCGTGCAGACTATGGCTGCGGTCACAGAGGGGAAAGCAGCGAGGACAAGGCTCGCGGCCAGGACTACGTTGCTGCTGAGCATCAGCAGCCTCGGGCGCCTCATCCTGTCGTAGGTCCTGCCGGCATAGATGGCCGTGAAGATGGGTATCGCGACGACCAAGCTTGCGATCGTCCCGGCCGTGGCTGAGGAAAGGCCGAAGGCCGCGATCAGGTAGTACTCCATGAAGCTCGAGACGATGACGTTGCCGACGTCCACGGCGAGCATACCCAGCCCGATGATCAGCAGCCGCGAGTCTGCCAGCACCTTCTTCAGCTCCGAGCCCGCAAACTTGAATTTGAGGTTGAGCGGGTCGGCAGGGACCGCGGGGAGCAGAACAAGGCCGGAGAGGATCCCCAGCCCGCCGCTCAGCTCCACGCTCGGTCTCCAGCCTGTGATGCCCGCTATCACC
Organism: Nitrososphaerota archaeon; assembly: GCA_029784825.1. The sequence continues at coordinate 34,467 of JAFMAU010000006.1, forward strand.
GCCCAGAGGAAGAGCGCGAAGATGCCGCCCACATCGAACATCGAGTTGAACATCCCGATGCCCAGGCCAGACCTCCGGTCTGTGAGCAACCGCGCTATGATGATTATGGCGGGAGCAAAGACAAACGCCATCCCTCCGCCGACGACGAACCTCAGGGCCGCGACGGCGAATATGTCATGCGCGAAGCCGGTCGCGAAGGCGCTGGCAGACGAGAGCAACGTCCCCAGGATGACTATCTTCTTCGGCCCCCACTTCGCGGCCATGATGCCGCCTGGGACCTGGAAGATGCCGATTCCGAGGTAGAAGCTCGAGGTCAGAGTGCCCAGTCCGACGACGCCGGACCCGAGGTCAAGTTCCATGGCGTAGTAGATGGCCCCGATGTTGAGCCAGTTGATCGCATAGACGATCCGCATGGCGATCAGCGCCGCGAGAGCCAACCGGAACCGAGACTGCTCAGCCAAGGGTCGAGAGGGTGGCCCGCGTTTGACGCCGTATTAGAACTGAGACCTGCTCCGCGGCCAAATCAGAGGGTCGCCCGGCCCTTCCGCCCCTCGCGGCGTTCACAGGTCGAAACCGCGAGATGCCTGCTTTGATTCCGAAAATGAGAGATTTTCGACGGTAGACGAGGCCGTTTTCAGACCTTTTCGCGAGAATCAGAGGGCGCTCGACCTTGACAGGTTGCCATTACACAAGCTAACGGCTCTCTTTCATGTCTGCTTCGTCGGATTGTCCCGATTTGAGCCGTTTCGGCTCAAGTTTATATAACAAAACTGCCCCGTTCGGCGCGAGGAAGTTCGCAGTGGTAACAGGTTACTGCGTCTACGAGAAGAAGAAGAACAGGGAGATTAAGAATCCCAAGCAGATCAAACTGAAGAACGGACGCCCGGCCGTCAAGGGCATCTGCGCCTCGTGCGGCAAACCCATCTACAGGATAGGCAAGCTGTAGATTCTTACTCTCCCGTCTCATTTTTATTTTCAATTGCCGAGCGGAGAGTGCGCGTTCCAATGGTTCTGAAACTGTACAACAGCATGGGGAGGAAGAAGATGGCCTTCAAGCCTCTCCGTGGCAGGACGGTGAGGATGTACACCTGCGGCCCCACTGTCTGGAATTACGCGCACATTGGAAACTTCAGGACCTACGTCTTCGAGGACCTGCTGAGGCGGTACCTCAAGTTCAAGGGGTTCAGTGTCAAGCAGGTGATGAACATCACGGATGTCGAGGACAAGATAATCAAGGGGATGAAGCAGTTCCAGAAGAGCAGGAAGGAGCTGGCGGAGTTCTACGAGCAGGCATTCCTGGAAGACTTGCTGACTCTGGGGGTCGAGAGGGCGGAGGTGTACCCCCGGGCCACTGAGAACATCCCCGAGATGGTCACGCTCATCAAGAAACTGATGCGGAAGGGCTTCGCCTACAAGGCTGACGACGGCTCGACCTACTTCGCGGTTTCCAAGTTCAAGAGGTACGGCAGACTGGCAGGGATCAAGCCTTCGGAGCTGAAGGCGGGAGCCCGGGTCGCTCAGGACCACTATGAGAAGGAGGAAGCAAACGATTTTGCCCTCTGGAAGGCTTGGGACGAGGGGGACGCCGAGGTCTACTGGGAGACCGAACTGGGCAAGGGCAGGCCTGGCTGGCACATCGAGTGCTCGGCGATGTCAATGAAGTATCTCGGCGAGTCATTCGACATCCACACCGGCGGCATGGACAACAAGTTTCCTCATCACGAAAACGAGATCGCGCAGTCGGAGGCCGCTACGGGCAGGAGGTTTGTGAAGTACTGGCTCCACTCTGAGCACCTGCACTTCCGAGGCGAGGAGATGCACAAGTCCGTGGGCAACGTGGTCTACCTGCGCGACCTTGTGAAGCAGGGAAGGAACCCGCTCACCATCCGGCTGTTCCTCCTGGGCTCCAGATACAGGGACGCGCTGGACTTCACCGAAGCCCAGCTCGATCAGGCAGAGGCTCAACGAAAGCGGCTTCAGGATCTCATCTCGAGGCTGAGGTCGGTGAAGGGAGGTCCAAAGGGGAAGGGCCCCTCGTCCAATCTCCTGGCGGGCTTCTCGAAGGCGATGGACGACGACCTGAACACCCCCAAGGCACTCGCGGCAGTCTTCACGTTCGCGAAGCGGACTAACACTCTCATCGACGAGGCGCGGATCGGCGAGGGCGCCGCAGGCGAGGTCATCTCAGCCCTTCGCCGGGTCGACTCTGTGCTGGGGGTCATGGATTTCGAGGAGGGGCTGCTGCCCGAGGAGTTGAGGGTGATGATTGAGACGAGGGAGATGGCCAGGCGCGCCGGTGACTATCAGAAATCTGACCAGTTGAGGGCCGAGCTGCTGGAAAGGGGCATCGTGGTCGAGGACACGCCGAAGGGCACCGTCTGGAAGAAGCGCGTCACGAGTTAATGGGAGAGAGCCACTAGCTCAATTTAGGTAAATCAACCGCTCTTATTGACGCACCAGGAGCGGTTTGCATCGATGGGCGCGACAACGGAGGCTCACGTGCAACCCATGGAGGAATACCGGGCATCTTCGCTGAAGGTGCCGCTCACGCTCAAGCGTCGCAACCTGAGGCTGTCGCTCGAGCCCGATGGGTCGGTGCGGTTCCTCGAATCGGCGAGTGAGGGGAGGCTCCTCTTTGGAAGGGAACAACTCTCGCTGTACAGGAGCCGGGCTGGTATGCTCACGCAGGCGCAGCGCATCGACTGGAGGGTGGGCCTTTCGCCTTCTCTCGCATCGGTTTCAGCCTCGGTTTTCGAGTCTTTGGAGGTGTCCCAGAGGATAGGGATCCTTCCCGCTCCCGTCGACGGCTACTTCAGGGCGGTCTCTGTGAAGAACGCCGGAGCCGCCCCGGCCAAATTGAGGCTGGTGGCGCTCCAAGACCCCACGGCGGCGAACTTCAGGGAAGGCCGATTCCCTTGGGGCTCTCTCGGGGTGAATGCCTTCAACAGGTCCACCCACGTGGCCATGGACGAGGTGTCGACCCCGCCTTCGGCGCGCATACTGGGATCCAGACCCGGCCCGCGCCTGCACTACATGACGACAGACAGGGGAAGAGCCGCGGAGCTCCTCGCCGCAGGCGAAATACCAGAGCAGACCGCAGGGATGTCAGGCCAGGTGATGGTCCTCGCCCAGCACGACATGGAGATACCGGCAGGCTCCTCGGTGGGGCTCACCATGCTGGCGGTATACGACCCTTCCAGTCTGGAAAGAGCGCTCTCGAGTTTCAGCAGGCTGTCCGATTCCGCCTTGGCCGACAAAGGTCCGGAATTTGACCTGTCATGCTCGTCGTCCGACGTCACAAGCGCGGCCAGGTGGGCCGTCTCGGCCCTCGAAGGCGTCAGTTACGAAGCAGACGCGCTGGACCGCTACGAAGTCCTCCGGTCCCTCCCTTTCGTGGATCCGGATTCTGCCAAAGCGATAGTCGACCTCGCCAAGGCCGCAACCTCCAAGGACGGTTCCGTAGGGCATTCCTCAGACCCGACCAGGCCCGGAATCCTCGAGACTTCGCTGCTGCTCGAAGGGTTGTGCGTCATGGGTCTGCTCTCGCAAGAGAAGAAGTATGCCAGGTCGGTCTACTCCAATGCCCGAAGACTGGCTGCCCGCCTCGTCGTCTCCGCTCCCAGCGGATCTGTGAAGACCGACGGGTCGCTCCCGCAGGGGTGGAGGCGCCGGATAGGCAGGGGCTACCCCGCGGGCGAGATTCCCGAAGTGTCACTCTCCGTAGCTTCCGGGCTCAGCATGGCTGCATCCCTTGCGGCGCGGCTGGAGAAGCGAGAGGAGTCCGCCCGATGGGAGGAGTCGTCCAGGGTCGTAGTCCAGTCGGTCAAGGACAGGCAGGTCGACGAGCGGGGAGTCCTTTCGCTCTGCCGGGAAGGGGACGGTCTTCGAACGGAGGAAAGCGTCGACCAAGCTGTGGCCTGCTACAGGCGCTCACCCGGCGCAGAACCCGTCTCCTACGCCGTTCGGCGGCTGCTCGAGAAGGACTTTGAGTGCGGTTGGGGCCCGAGGACTATCCCGACCTCCAACAGGACGTACTTCAATCCCAGCTACGGCGAGGGTCAGTTGGGCGGCTACTGGACCAGGGCAGCCCTGGCACACGCCATCGCAGCCTACAGGGCGGGGTTGGCCGGCATAGGCAGCATAGAGCTTGAATCGATATCTCGCCTTCCCGTGACAGAATCGCCGAAGCTGGGCGGGGGGCCCGGCGAGTTCCCATACTGGATTGACCCGCAGAGGCGCGAAGCCCATGGCCCAGGCAGCGACCCGGTATCAGCTTCGCGATTCATCGAGGCCATCATAGGCTGCGAGCTTGGATTGGAAGTTGGCCCGAGGGGACTGGAGTTCAGGCCGAGTCGGACGTCGCGCCTGAAGTGGATACTCATCTCAGGGCTGTACGCTGGGAGGAGGGTCTCGGTCTTCCTCGGGAGGGCCTACGTGACTCCATACGTCTTCGTCGGCTTGCCCGACTGCAAAGTCGAGAAGGGATGGCGCTTCTCTGGTTCCGACCGGGCGTCTGCCGAGGAACAAGCGGTGTCGGCCGCGTCATTCTACTCGCCGGGGCAGGTGGTCTGCGTGGGGAACGCCTCTGAGTCGACGGTCAGGACCAGCGTGTCCTTCAAGCCGCGCGACCCTTCGCTTTCCAGGCACCTGAGCGTCAAGTTGCAGAAGCTCGACGTTGACAGCGGCTCCTGGACCGACGTGGGCCCCGTCCGCGTCCTCTCGCCGATGACCTTCGAGGTCATGCTGAGCCCCCTGGATTGGGGTGCCTTCCGGGTCTCGACAGGTTCTTAATCCGAGCCGTGAAGCTCGCACGAACCTTGCCGGGCGCTCGCGTCTCCTTCAAGGACGGTATCCAGGTTGACCTCGGGGGCAGACGCTTCTTCCTCGACCCTTCGAGTCCCCGCAAGGCGGACTATGTCTTCGTTTCCCACGCTCACGTGGACCACATGCACAACCCCTCCACCGGGGAGAAGGTAATCTCATCCCGGGAGACGAGAGAGCTGGCGCTGGCACGCGGCTACGACCTTGGCCGGACTGTCGATGAGGCGGACGGTGTCGAGCTGCTCGATTCAGGCCACATCCTCGGGTCAAGGGCGATCCTGATCGAAGACGAGGTCTACTACACAGGAGACGCTTCGGGAAGGACCCGCGGTTTCCTGGGCACATGCAGGACGAAACACGCCAAGACTCTCATAATGGAGACCACCTACGGCAGCCCGGAGTACGAGTTCCCCCCGACCGCGAAGCTGGTCAGCGAGGTCAACGACCTCATAGGCGACCTGTATCACAGGGGCAAACCGGTGATCCTGATGGGCTACCCCCTGGGCAAAGCCCAACTCCTCTCCTACTTCTTCTCGAGCTGGGGGCCGCTCTACGTGCACGAGAGGGTCGCGGCCATGAACGAAGTCCACACGAGACACGGGGTCAACCTCAAGGAAGGCATCAAGTTCGACCCCGAGAAGGACGGCGATAATCTTCCCGCTGGGCCATGGATGATGGTCGCGCCCATGATGTCGAGCAGGAACGGGTTCATGTCGCAGGTGAAGAAGCGTCACGGCGCCGTGACGATAGCCTTCAGCGGCTGGGCCTTGAACGGCTCCTACTCACGCTCGCTGGGAGCTGATGCCTCCTTCCCGCTCAGCGACCATTGCGACTACCCCGAGCTCCTCAAGCTCGCGACCGACGTCTCACCGGAGGTCGTCTACACGACCCACGGCTTTGCAGAAGAGTTCGCCGAGCAGCTGCGCGTCCGGGGCTTCACGGCGAGGACGCTCGATTCGGACCAGAGCACGCTCCACGAATACGCTTCGGAGGGCTAACCCTGTTAAATAGGCCATGGCGGGCTCGTCACGTCCAAACCCGATGCAATCAGAAGCGAGCGTTGCCCGGGGCGCGGCGGCGCTCTACGCCGCTAACATAGTCACACTACTTCTCAACACGCTCTACCTGGTCCTTCTGACAAACTACGTCTCGCTCGCCGAGGTCGGCCTCGTCTCCCTGCTGAACGTGGTGGTCGTAGGCGTAGCGACGATCTCTGTGCTAGCGCTCCCCCTCAGCGGGACCGGCATTTCCGCGACACCTCCCGCCGTCACGCGGTTCATCACTCAGTACCTGGGCGGCCAAGGTTCGGCGCGCAGGGTCTATCTTCTCTCGCTCGTCCTGTGCGCGACGATATCGTCCTTCATCGCCGTCTTCCTGTCATACCCGCCGGTAGCTGGTGCTGTCGCCGGTTCGCTGCAAACCGGGCCCGTCCTGTTCGCCGCTCTCGATTCGGTCGCCTACTCTTTCGCCCAGCTCGGCGGCTACTCGCTGCTGGGCTCCGGGAGGGCGACGACCGCGGGCAAGCTGATGGTGACTTCGAGCGTGCTCCGCTACCTCTTCGCGTCGATCCTCCTCATAGGCGGCTACGGGCCATCGGGGGTCTTCATCGGATTCCTTCTCGGTGACCTGACCATGGCTCTGATTGCCAACGGCACATCCTTCAGGATTGTCCAGGCCGCGGCCCGGAGCAGCATGCCTCTCCGCCCCGTCGCCTCGTACATGGCGTCGGTCTTCGTGGCCGCGATCGTGGGACTGGGCGTCTCGCAGACGGACAAGCTCCTCGCCTTCTTCTCGCAGGGGCTCGGCAACCTGGCGCTCTACAACGTCGCTGCGGTCGGAGCTGCGCTCGCCTCGTTCGCGCCCAACGCCGCGACGAACGTGTTGGTGCCCGCGCTCAGCGGTTACGACTCGGCCGACAAGAAGCGGCAGACCTTGAAGAACTACACCCGGTACATCACGCTGGCAGCTTCGCCCATGGGGTTCGGGCTGGCCGCGGTCTCTCCCTTCCTTCTGCGCATATTCGGTGACTCCTACGTCGCCGGCGCTCCCCTGATGGCCGCAATTTCCCTCTCGATCGCGCTCACGGCCGTGACCTCGGTCTACGCCTCGATACTCCTGGTGGACGACAGGGCCCATCACTTCACGCTCAGCAGCATGGTAGGACTGGCGGTCCTGGTCGTCATCGCCCTCACCACTGTCCCCTACCTGGGGTTGATGGGGATAGCGCTCGGAAGGTCGGCGATGCTCTTCGTGATGCTCGGCCTGATCGCGTTCTTCGTCAGGCGCGTCGGCATGCTCGTCGTCGACTGGCCGGCCCTGGCCAAGTCCATGGGTTCTTCCGCCCTCATGGCCGTGGTGGTCTTCGCCGTTCTCGAACTTTCGACACAGATGCTTCCCCTCGGCAGGGCCGGGACGGTCGCGGCCACCGTGGTCATGATTCCGGTCGGGCTGTCGGTGTACGTGGTCGCCATGAGATTGCTCCACGCCTTCACAAAGTCCGACGTCGACTTCGTCGAGACGCTTCTTCCGTCGTGGATGCGCTGGTTTGCCTCCTTCGCCAGACGCCTGGCCTAGGAGACGTCCAGGTACACTGGCCGACCGTCAAGGTCCTCTTCCGTCCACCTTACTCGCCCTTCCCTTTCCGCGAACAGGGCGACCTGCTTGACCCTGACGAGGAAAGCCAGTTCGCTCTTGAGCGGTTCGAGCATCTTCACCTCGTCCGCCTCCAGACCGGCCACGGACGCTCGCGACAGGACCGCCGTGGGCGAGTAGCCGCGCGACTTCCTGAGTGCCTGCAGCCTCCTTGCCACGTCCCTTGCGAGGCCTTCGGCGACGAGCTCGTCGTCCCTCGCCTTCGCGACCGCGACGAATATCCCCCGCTTCTCTCCTACCTCGTAGCCTTCCGCGGGCTTGGCGGTCAGGTCGAAGAGGGCGAGCGGGACCTCCACCGACTCGTTCCCTGCCTCGACCTCCAGGGGCTTGGCGTTCCTCCAGGCGGTCACTGCAACCTGGCCTGTCATCGTGCCCAGGGCCCCCAGTATTGGTCCTGTCCTTTCTTTGAACTGGGCTCCTATCCGAGCGCGGTTGGGGACCAGCTCGAAGGTGGCGGGGAAGGATTCGGCGTTCGGAATGAACGCCACCTCCTTTACGTTGCAGAGCTGACCGATCAGCGGCGATGCCGCTTTCAGGTGCGCGCTCCTCGGCGCAAGCACGGCCAGCCTCCGCAACGGCCAGCGGCGCTTCAGCTTGGCCCTGACCCTGGCCGAGTTGCTCGCCTCTTCCACTGTGAGCGCCAGCCCCACGACCTTCTCCGCCTTGCTGTCGCTTGACGTTTCTGCCTCTGCGGCCAGTCGACGGGTGACCAACGGCTGCCTCCAGGGAGCCCGCCCGGAGAAGACTTCTTGGTAGAGGTACTCGGTTACGAAAGGCGAGATCGGATGGAGCAGCGCGTCTGCCCTGGCCAGAACGTGGCCTAGCACCGCATATACGGCAAGCCTCCTCTTCCTCTCCTTCGGGTCGTCGCGCCAGAGCTCTCCCCTCACCAGTCTGACGTAGTCTTGGCTCGCCTGGGTTATGATGAGTTCGTCGAGCGCTCGGGCCGCTTCGTTGTACCTCGCATCGCCGTAGCCGGCAAGGACATCCTCCTCCGCAGCCGACAGCTTTGCAAGCAGCCATCTGTCCACAATGGTGAGCAGCCTCTCCTTTCTGGCCCACTTCAGGGTGTGCCTGCCCGCGTCGAAGCCGTCCAGCGGTGCGTTCTGCGCCAGGTAGACATGGAGGTGGTAGAGCGTGTTGAGCACCTGGTACGGGCGCGCTCCCATCTCCTTGACGTCCATGCTCAACGAGTCCTCCGGCGCGCTCTTCCAGGTCAGGTAGAACCTGGTCAGGTCCACGGAACGGCTCCTGAGCATGTCAAGACCCCAGATCGCGTTGCCGAGACTCTTGCTCATCTTGCTCCCATTCTCGTCGAGCACATGCCCTTGGAACAGGAACGCCTTGTATGGCGCCTGGGCCTTTCCGGTCTTCAAGACGTTGAGAACGAGAAGGGTGTATGCCCAGGCCCTTGTCTGGTCTATGCCCTCGGTAAGGTGCATGGCAGGGAACAGCTCGAGGTACTCCTCGTCTGTGAAGGCCGAGTAGGGTACCGAACCGCTGTTGTGCCAGGTGTCCAGAACGAAGGGTTCCCTGGTCGCAGCGCCGCCGCAGGAGGGGCACTTCAGAGAGACCCTGTCGATCCAGGGCCTGTGGAGCTCGAAGTTCCGACCGTCGGGGAGCTCCAGGGCTTGCCTCGTGATTTCTCTCCTGGAGAAAGCCGGGACCTTCTTGCCGCAGTCCTTGCAAACCCAGATGGGCAGCGGCGTGCCCCAGATCCTCTCCCTGGTTATCGCCCAGGGCGGAGAGTCTCGTATCGACTCGAGGAACCTGTTCCTCGGCGCTTCGAAATAGTACTCGACCTTCTCGGCAGCCCTGACGAGTTTCTCCCTCAGCCTGTCTATCCAGTAGAAGTACTCCCTCCTCGCCAGCCACACTATCCTATGCCCTGACCTCCAGCAGACGGGGTAGTCGTGGGTCAGCCTGCCTGCGAAGACCAGCGCCCCTCTTTCCCTCAGCTGCGAGATGACTGTCTGGTCTGCGTCCCTGGCGAACATTCCGGCGAATGCCCCTGCTTCCCGGGTGAACCGGACCTGGTCGTCGAAGGGCGCGAAGACGGGGACGCCCAGCTTCTGGGCAGCGGCGAAGTCGTCCTCGCCGTTGGCGGGCGACAGGTGGACCAAGCCTGTCCCGGTCGTTGTGTCGACGAAATCTTGGGAGACCACCTTGTGTATCTTCCCCTCGAACTCCGGGCCGCACAGGCCGGGGATCTGGTCGAGCAACGGGTGGACGTACGTCGTTCCCTCCAGTTCCCTGCCCTTGAGTCTCGCCGTGGTCGCGCCGAACCGTACGCCGAGGTCGCTTGCCATCTGCGCCTTCCTGTCGGAGCAGACCACCCAGGTCTCGTCTCCCACTTGGACCCGCTCGTAGTCGGCGTCCGGCTTTACCGCCACAAGCTCATCGGTCACCACGGTGAAGGGCATGGTCGTCCAGATGACCAGGTAGGAGCCGTCGGAGGCCTTCACCTTGTAGTACAGGCTGGGGTCTTCGAGCTGCTCGTAGCCTCCCAGCGCCACCTCGGCGTGGCTCAGAGCGGTCTGGCAGCTGGGGCAGTAGGGCACCACCTTGAAGCCCTCGCCAAGCAGCCCGCTTTTCCAGGCAATCTCCAGGTACTTCCACTCTCTTTCGACGAATCCGTCTGTGTAGGTCATGTAGGCACGCTTGCTGTCCAGGTGGAGACCCAGAAGCCTGTCCGATTCCTCCCAGAGCCCCCTGTACTTCTTGATCAGCGACTTGCAGGCTTCCACCAGCTTCTCGACCCCTACCGCTTCCAGGTTCTCCCACTTGTTGCCGCTCAGTCCGAGAGCCTTCTCTGCCTCGAGCTCCACGGGGAGCCCCTGGGTGTCCCAGCCTCCCCTGAAAACCAGGCGGCGCCCCATCATCGACGAGTACCTGAACCAGAGGTCCTTGTAGACCCGGCCGCGGATGTGGCCTATGTGCGGCTGGTTGTTCAGGGTCGGCGGACCCTCGACCCACCCCACAGGCTTCACCTTCGAGAGCTTCTTCTCCGCCGCTTCCCTGGGGTCGACCCTGTCGTAGAAAGCCCTGACTCTGGATTCTATTTCCTTCCAGTCGTAGTTGGCATCGAGTGACCTGCGCCTAGCTTTCCGTTTCGATTTTGTAATCACTCAACGCGCCACCGGCTCTCTCCCTTCCCCGTCTTAAGCTTAGCAGCTACCGGCCCTCAAAAAGTCTGGCGGCCAGCGGCTCCGGTAGCCCAGCCGTCCGTATCTTGGCCGCTGCTGCCTCCACGTCGTACTTGACCCGCAGGGGTCGGACTTCGCCGTTCTCGAAATCGACCAAGGCATATGACGCTCTGGGGTCTCCGTCCCGCGGCTGCCCCACGGAGCCAGGATTGAAGACTGTGCCGAGCTCACCGCTCCAGACGAAGGGGCGGTGCGTATGCCCCAGCCCGATCAGTCGGACCTCCAGCTTCCCGAGGTAGTGCCCGAAGAGGTCCGTGTGGGTCTCCGGCTCGACATACTCCCAAAGGTTGTCGTCCGGGCTCCCGTGGGTCAAGTGGGCGGGAGTCCTCTCGAATTTCGTCCTTATCTGCAGCGGGAGCCGGCGAAGGTAGTCCCTGTTGTCGTCCGAGAGCACCTTCGACGTCCACTTGGCGGCCATGGCCGCCTTCGCGTTGAACCAGGAGGCATCGCCCGTCACCACCGCTTCGTCATGGTTTCCACGTACGGCGACGACGCCTGCCTCCCTGAGTCTTTTGACCACGCCATTGGGGTCAGCGCCGTACCCCACCAGGTCGCCCAGGCAGTAGAGCTCTGCTCCTTCCGTCTCCCGCAGGACCGCCTCCAGCGCCTCCAGGTTCGAGTGGACATCTGAAATGAAAGCGACCCTTCTCAATGCTGTCACGCAGCAGGCGGCGCGACCTATAACTCGTCCGCAGGGTCCGCGCACCCGGCGAGTGACGCCCAAAGACCAATAGTTAATTTGTTTGTGAAGTAAATTGAACTATCCTCCATTAACAGAGCTCGAGGCTTGTGAAGTTTGAAGCTCTCTATGTCTGCATTCGCAGGGAAGTGGGAAAAGCAGAACGCCCAGGGATTCGGCTCTAAGGTCCGCGACTCCGTCAGGAGCCCAGGTCCTCTGAAGCCGAGGCTCGACCTAGCAATACGCCAAATCCAAGTCCAGATCGCAAAGCTGGAATCCACATCGACCAAACTCAGAGAGAGGGACAACTCGATCTTCAACAAGGTCGTGGGCTCTCTACAGAAGCACGACACGCCTCACGCGTCTGTCTTCGCGAACGAGCTTGCGGAGGTCAGAAAGATGAACAAGATGGTCACGCAGGCTAAGCTCGCGCTGGAACAGATCGTGCTCAGGCTCAACACAATCACCGAGCTGGGTGACATAGTCGTCACCCTGACACCTGCCATGGCAGTGATACGCAACGTCAAGCAAGGCTTGGTGGGCGTGCTGCCAGAGGCGGAAAGCGAGATCGGCGAAATCTCTGGTCTGCTGAGCAGCATCCTGGTGGACGCAGGGACGGTGGGCGGATATTCGTTGAACTTCGAAGCTGCCAACGAGGACGCGGAACGCATCCTGGCGGAGGCGTCGGCGGTGGCGGAATCGCGCATGAAGGAGAAGTTCCCAGAAATACCGTCAACGCTCCCATCTGCTGAAGCCGGGACAGAAGGCGGCTCTTTCTAGTAGAGTGGGGAACGAAAGTTCCCGCTCTCATTTTCTTCTCCAGGTTCCAAGCGGGCCCGCACTCTCCGCGTCGTCTCGATGCCGCTGGCGAGCATGGAGCGAAGTATTCACCCCTTGGTAGCGATGATTTTGACTTGGCAAGTGAATATGGCCCTGATGCAGCTACAAGACGTAATTGTCCGCGCACTGGGCTTCGAGACTCCTAGGGATGGGCGGGGATGAGAACGTCAGACCAAAGGTCGCCGCCACAATCAAAGAGATTGAGCTCCATAGAAGAGAGCTGGAGAACCTGAGGGCAAAGGTGGAGCAGCGCAGGAAACAGCTTTACGACACTACGGTGAAGGCGATGATGGCGAAGGACAGGTCCAAGGCGGTCGTCTACGCCAACGAGTGGACCGAGCTCAGGAAGGTCGGAAAGGTGGTCTACGCGAGCGAACTGGCTCTGACCCAGGTCATACTGAGGCTGGAGAGCATAGTCGACGTGGGCGACGTCATGTCCCATCTTAGCGCCGCGTTCAAGGTCCTTCGGAGGGTCAACAAGACGGTCCAGGGTCTGGCTCCTTCACTCGACCAGGCGTCCTCAGAGATCACCAATACGCTCACAGAGACCATGGCTGAGATGAGCACGGTTTCTCCCAACTTCTCCGTCAACGTGAGCACCGAGAGCGGCGAGGAGCTCGTGGAGCAGGCGAGGAAGTTCGCAGAGCTGAGGGCGGAGGAGATGAAGCAGGCCCTTGGCGCGCCTTCGATTGACATGCGCCGGCCCGAGGAGACTCTGAAACAGCGTGTCGCCCTGTTGGAGGGAGGGTCTGAGGATGACGAAGACGACGAGACGCTGGGAGTACTGTACACCGAGCAGAAGCCCGAGGAGCTGGAGGAACGAGTCCTCCAGTACGCCGTGATTCACGACGGGAACGTGGACATAGCGGACGCGGCGACGGCTCTGAAACTGCCCTCCGACGACGTGGAAGGGGCGATGCTGCACCTTCTTAATGAGGGCAAGATGAAACTCAGGCAGCAGGAGGGCAATGTGAGTTGAGCGTCGTTGCAGCCAAGGAGCTCGAAGACGATGCGAAGCGCTACGCAAACGAGGCGATCCGCCTCGATTCCCAGGGCGCCCACGGGATGGCGATTCAGATGTACCAGAAGGCGATTTCGACGCTGGTCAAGCTCGTCCACCTCTACCCGGACTATCGCCTGAACAGGCAGTACACCGACAGGGCGATGGCCTATCAGGAGAGGGTCAAGGCCATCCAGGCTGCCCACGGCCTGATTCCACAGGACCAGACGCCCGACCAGAGCTCGGCCCCCACGCTGGTGGGCGAGCCGGGCAGCGCCGCGCAGGGAGGGGACGCCCAAGGTCAGCAGGGCGGTCAACAGAAGGCCACGTTCAACGACTTGGTGGTCACCGAGAAGCCGGACGTGAAGTGGGAGGACGTGGTCGGACTGGAGGACTGCAAGAGGGCCATCAGGGAGTCGATAGTCTTCCCCTTTTTGAGGCCCGACCTGTTCAAGCTCGGATGGCCAAGGGGGATCCTGCTCTACGGCCCGCCGGGCTGCGGCAAGACCATGATAGCTGCGGCGACCGCCGCGGAGATAGAAGGCTACTTCATCTCCGTGGACGCAGCCTCGATAATGAGCAAGTGGCTCGGCGAGGGTGAGAAGAACGTCTCAAAGCTGTTCGGCAACGCCCGCAAGATGCTCTCGGGCAACAAGCCCGTGATTATATTCGTGGACGAGATCGACTCGATGCTGGGGACCCGGAGCCAGGAAGTGGGCGGCGAGGCCAGGGTCAGGGACCAGTTCCTCAGGGAGACCGACGGCCTGATGGACAAGGGAAAGAACCTGCACCTGTACGTGATCGGGGCAACCAACAAGCCCTGGTCGCTGGACCCTCCGTTCCTGCGCCGATTCCAGAAGAGGATATTCGTCCCGCTGCCAGACTATGAGGCGAGGATGTCCCAGTTCCGGAACTACACCGCCCCACTCACGCTGCTGGAAGACGTGAACCTGGAGATGCTCGCGAAGATAAGCGAAGGATACTCCGGCAGCGACATCAAGGACATCTGCCAGGGAGTCCAGCTCAGGGTGGTCAACGAGCTCTTCGAGAGCGGGAAGGCCCTCGAGAAGGAGAGCCAGACGAGGCCCATCAACCTGTCGGACTTCAAGGACGTCATGCGCTCCCGCAGGCCGAGCGTTTCGCCCGACATGGTGCGCGCCTACACCCAGTGGTCCTCCAGCTTCGGAGCCCTCTAGCCCGCGCGCCGTTCAGAACCGGGACCTTCAACGCTAAATAGCATTCCAGACAAAGAGGCGTGACTCAAATTGGCGGTCGATTTTGATGTCCGCAGGGAACCGGCCCACAGGGTCGTCACGAAGACCCTGGTCAAGAAATGGCCCGGTGACAGGGCGGTAGGCAGGGAGTTCGACGCGCTCCACGGGTGGGCCAGGGCGCAGGGCCTGAAGACGGGCAAGTGGTTCTTCAGGTCGCTGGGCGAGGTGAGCGAGAGGGGCCCCGGAAGGTGGGAGCTCGGAATCGAGATACGGGGCAGGAGGCCGGTCCGTGGCGGCAAGGGGGTGGCGGTCAAGACGTTCCCGGCGTCCACCGTGGTCGCCGTGAAGTTCGACCCGAGCAAGGTGTCACCGATGATAGCCTACAGCGCGATCGGAGGGTGGATGCGTTGGTCCGGACGGCAGCAGATGTTCAAACAGAACGGCCCCTGGCGCGAGGTGCACTCCGGGAACCCGTGGAAGAGCAAGAAGGCCTGGGCGGGCACCGAGATTCAGGCGCCCATCAAGAAATAGGCCTCCCAACGTATTAATCGCGCTGGATTCAGGGCGGAGCCGTTGCAGGAGCTTCTGTCCCCAGCGGAAGTGAAGGCCAGGGTCGGGAAGAAGGTCGCGCTCGCAGGCTGGGTCCACGACGTCAGAGCCCTGGGCGGACTGGTCTTCGTCCTTCTGAGGAATTCCAAGGGAATCGTGCAGATAGCGGCCCCCAAGAAGCTGGTCAGGCCCGAGGTCTTCGAGACCATCAGCTCGCTCCACCAGGAGGACGTGATCACGTGCGAGGGGCTCGTGAAGGAGAACAGCTCTGCCAGGATGGGCTTCGAGATCGTCCCCGACGCCGTCGCAGTGGTCAGCAAGTCGGCCGCTCCCCTTCCGCTTGACCCAAGAGGGGTCACTCCCGCATCCCTCGACACACGCCTCCTCTGGCGCTCTCTGGAGCTGAGACGACCGCAGACCAACGCCATCTTCAAGATCGAAGACGAGGTCGTGGAGGCCATCGAGGGTTTCCTGCGCTCGCAGGGATTCATCAGGACCTTCACCCCGAGCATACTGGGCGGCGTGTCCGAAGGGGGTTCGGAGGTCTTCAAGATTGACTATTACGGGCGGCCCGCGTTCCTGCGCCAGGACCCGCAGCTGCACAGACAGCTCACAATAGCCGGGGGCTTCGACAGGATCTACGACTTAGGCACAAACTGGAGGGCCGAGCTTTCTCATACCCCGCGCCACCTGAGCGAGCACAGGACCGTGGCCCCGGAGATGGCCTTCATCGCAGACGAAAGGGACGTCATGAGGGTGGAGGAGCAGATGGTGGCCAGAAGCATCGAAGCGGTGCGGGAGCGTTGCGGCGAGGAGCTGAAGACGACCGGAGTGGAGCTGGAGGTCCCGAAGACCCCGTTCCTGGAGCTCAGCTTCCCTGACCTGTACGACATCCTGTCCTCCAAGGGTAAGAAGCTGCCTCGTGGTGCGGATCTCGACGAGGAGGCCAAGGACGTCCTTGCCGCGCACGCGAGGGAGAAGTTCGGCTCGGACTTCTTTTTCATCAACAGGTTTCCGTTCGCGCCGAAGCCCTTCTACATCATGAAGGTCGACGACAGCCCCGAGTACGCGAGGTCAACAGACCTCCACTTCGGAAGCCTCGAGCTCTCCTCCGGCGGTCAGAGGGAGCACAGGCACGACAGGATACTCGCGCAGGTCAACGAGAAGGGCATGGACCCCGGGCCCCTGAAGTGGTTCACGGAGCCGTTCAGGTACGGCGTGCCGCCGCACGGAGGGTTCTCCTTCGGCATCGAAAGGTTCGTTGCCCGGCTGCTCGGCCTGCCGAGCATAAAGGAGGCCGTCCTCTTTCCGCGCGACCCGGAAAGGCTTGAGCCCTAGGACCCTACCCTTACCAGGGCCTCGCGCTCGGTTTCCAGCAGCAGGTCGATTCCCCTGGCCTTCTTCGCCGCGGACCTGAGCTTGTCGAAGTCGCCTATCTGCCGCTCCATGCGCCTGCTCGGGACTATGACCTTGGTCCGCTTGGTCCCGTCTGGGTGCCAGACCGTGTTCACCGTGAGGACCTTGACTGGATAGACCAGGTCCTCCAGAAACTTCCTGTCAGAGCTTCCCTTCTGGATTAGCCACACCTTGCCCTTGAGCGTCCCCTCGATTTCAGACCGGAAGGCTTGGTCGTCCCTGAGTTGCTGGAACTCCGGGGTGACGAACTCTAGCACGTATGCCCCGCCGGTCTCGTAGGCGCGCGTCAGCTCGGCCTTGTTCAGCCGTGTCCCGTGCTCGGAGTGGGCCACCAGTGCCCTCGACGCGTCGATCTCTGCCCTGGTTATCTCTCCAGACTTTAGCTTCGCCTCACAGTTGGAGCAGAGAATCCCAGTCTTCGCGTCGAAGTTGCAGATTGGGAGCTTGAGCGTCAAGCGCGAAAAAAGCCGACCATCACAGGCGGATAAAACTATCGCTTGTTGCCACATTCGTAGAACGGCCTGGGTCGAAAGTATCCCGGGACCGAGTCTGAGGAACGCGACTACTTCTCGAGGTGTATCTCGATTGAAGAGACGTTGTTCATGGTGCCAGTCTCAATGCTCTTCACCTGCTCGGTGTTGATCGCGATCTTCTTGACTGAGACGTCGGTCGCGAACCTCTTGGTGATTATCTGGGCCACGTCCACCGCCTTTGAAATTGCCTTGCCTCGGGCCTTTACGTGGACCCCCGCGCCGCCGTTCTGCATCACAGTCAGGCAGGCCAGGACATAGGCCATGGTTGGCTTCTTTCCTATGAAGACCGTGTTTGGTTCTCGCTGCTGAGGTTGTGTTGGTGCTTCGCTCATTGGTTGTTCCATGGGGTTTCGCTCGCGACACGTGATATAAGGGTGGTGGACGATTAGTCCACATTCGACTTCGCTCGGCACGCCGCTGCTCCGGTGACGCGTGCGCGGCTCGCTCCGTCAACTTTATTCGCGTTCGTCTGGGCGGCTCGAACGTGCGGCTCTTCGAGTACCAGGCCAAAGAACTCTTCAGAAGCTACGGCCTTCCGCTCCCGCGTTCGATGCTCGCGGCAACACCGAAGGACGTCATCGCCGCCTTCTCGGCATTGCCCAAACCCGTGGTCCTCAAGGCGCAGGTCCTCGCCGGCGGTAGAGGAAAGGCGGGCGGAGTCGTCACGGTCGGCGACTTGGCCGCGGCGTCAAGGGAGGCAGAGAGGATCTTCGCGCTCTCGATAGGAGGTGAGAAGCCGTCGGCGATCCTCGTCGAACAAGCATTCCCGCACAGGCTTGAGATGTACCTCTCGGTCACACTGGACAGGAGCGAAAGGTGCTTCGTGGCGATAGCCTCGAAGGCCGGAGGCATCGACGTTGAATCTCTCGCGGGAAAGGTGGTGAGGAAGCTCCCGCTCAGCGGCATCGACCAGGGTTTCGCGGATTCGGTCGCCGCGGAGCTGGGCCTGCAGGGTGAACAGGCTGCATCCTTCTCCAGGATCCTGCTGTCCCTGGAGAAGCTTTCGCGCGAGAAGGAGTGCGAGCTGGCGGAGGTCAACCCGCTCGCCATAGGCGACGACGCAAGCCTGATGCCACTGGACGCCAAGGTGATCGTCGATGACAACGCCCTCTTCCGACATCCAGAGTTCGCCAAGATTCATCCGGAGGACGAGTTCGAGGGGGAGGCGTCGCGACAGGGCTTCGCCTTCGTAAGGCTGGACGGCGACGTCGCGGTGGTGGGAAACGGCGCTGGTCTCGTCCTTTCGACGCTCGACCTCGTCGGCGACGCCGGGGGTAAGCCCGCCTGCTTCCTGGACCTCGGAGGCGGTTCCCAAAAGGAGCGCGTCGAGGCTGCGCTCCGCCTCGTCAACAGGCTGCCCAACGCCTCCAGGATACTGGTCAACATCTTCGGCGGGATAACGAGGACGACCGACGTCGCGGAGGGCATCAGGACGGTCCTTGCCGAGGGACTGAGGCCGACCTTCGCCAGGATAAGCGGTGCCGAGGAGCAGGAGGCGAGGCAGCTGCTCTCGGGGACTCCTGTGAAGCTCTACCCGACCGCCGCAGAAGCCGTGCAGGCAGTGGTGAGGGCGAAGTGATTCTCCCCCGCGAGGGCGACCCGGTGGTCGTCCAGAACATCACCGGGAGGTTCGGCAGCCTCCACACCAAGCTCATGCTTCAGTATGGCACGCACATCGCAGCCGGTGCGGCACCCGGCAAGGGAGGTCAGAAGGTGGAAGGGGTACCAGTCTATGACACCGTGGCCGAGGCTGTCAGCAGGTCGGGAGCCCGCGTCTCAGTCTTCTTCGTGCCCGCAGAGTTCGCACTGTCGGCCGCCGAGGAGGCAATCCGGGCAGGCATCAGGCTTCTCGTGGTCATCACCGAGCACATACCGGTCAGGGACACGCTCAGGATGCTCGACCTGGCAAGGCAGCATTCGGCCTCCATAGTGGGGCCCAACTGCCCGGGCCTCATAGTCCCCTCCCAGAAGGTGAAGCTGGGCATAATGCCGGCCAACTCGTTCAAGCCGGGCAGCATCGCCCTCTTCTCGAGGAGCGGAACGCTGACCTATGAAATAGCCAACCAGCTCTCTCTGGGGGGGCTCGGCCAGTCCGTGGCCATCGGAATAGGCGGCGACCCAGTCACCGGCCTCACGCCGACCGAGTCCATGGACTTCGTCCAGCAGATGCGCGAGACCGAGGCGGTGGTCATGGTAGGCGAGATAGGAGGCGACGCCGAGGAGAGGCTCGCGAGGCACATCCAGAAATCTGGATACAAGAAGCCCATAGTGGCCTACGTCGCCGGAAGGTTCGCCCCCAAGGAGAAGAAGATGGGGCACGCGGGCGCCATCATCTATGGGAACGTCGGGACGGCAGACTCGAAGATCAGCGCGCTCAGGCAGGCAGGCGTGAGGGTGGCGATGACGCCGACGGAGGTCCCCCGCCTTGTCAAGGAGGCAATAAGTTGAATAACTCATCGAGGGCGGGACCAGGAAATTGCCCATAGCCGACGTAGCGAAGAAGCAGATCGCGCAGAAGAGGAGGCTCTTCCTGAAGGTCTGCCTCCGCTGCGGGGCAAGGAACCCACTTCAGGCTGACAGGTGCAGGAAGTGCAAGGCGAAGGACCTGCGCCTGAAGAACAGGTCGGTCGGGCTCAAGAAGTAGGCAAGCTCTCACCGTAGCGCCACGCATAAATTCGCAGAGGGAACGCCATCGGCTGGGGCCGGTCGTCTAGCCTGGTTTGGACGTCAAGGGTAGCCTCGTCACGCTCTCACTCGGCTATGGAGAAGACGGCGAAAGTCGGCGGTCCAAATCCGCCCCGGCCCACCTATCTGAACCGAATCCATGGGTAGCCTTTTTCTCCTCCGAGGAGGCGACGTCCCTCCCATGGCCGAACAGTTGGGCGCGAAGGCGGTCGCCGGGCGCGGACGGGTTTCCATTCTCGTCGTAGTTGCGGTCGTCCTCGTCGGATTCGCAGCCGTGACCCTCTCCGGCGCACAGCCCAGGGCCACTTCAAGCACCAGCACTCGGTTTTCAACAGGAGCGGACTCTGTGGTCTCTGCCGCGGCCGGGCAGGACGCGGCTGGGTACTCTCTGCAGTCATCGGACCCGAACCCAAACGCCAGCGGCGACTGGGCGGTGCTGGGAGCGGCCGACGGATCCCGCGCCAACATGACAGCGCTTGTGTTCAGTTCCCAGGACGACTCACAGGCCTATTTCGGGCGCCTGGTCTCGAACCTGAAGGGTCTGCCGGGGTACACCGACATCACCCCCAGCATCGCGCAGTTCCAGCAATACGGCAGCTGCTACGGCCACGGGGAGTACGTCGACAGCATATCCGTGGCCGACGGCGTGTGCACAAAGGGGAACGTCTTCCTGCAGGTCCACCTCGTGTCGGGCAAACCCTTGGACGAACTCGAGGTCGACATGACAGACCTCATGGGGGCGCTGTGCCAGAGCGTGGCGTGAATCGCTGGGGGCCGACCGTCCCTTCCGGCGGATTTCCTCTACCGCTTGAACTTCTCGTAGGCTATCCGCGAGAGGAGGTCCGCTTCCTGGTTCTTCTCTCTGGGCACCCACTCGAATGTCACCGAACCGAACTCCTTCAGCATGTCCCTGGCCTCCTTCAGCTTCTCGAGGTAGCCCCCGCCTTTGACGGCCCACCCCTTGCTCATCTGGCCGACGAGCAGCTGTGAATCGGACCTCACCCTCACGTCGCCTTCGATGCGGAACTCCTTGAGTTTCTTCAACGCCTCGACGAGCGCGAAGTACTCTGCGAAGTTGTTGGTGACGTTGTAGCCAGCGAGGCCTTGCGCCTCGACCAGTTTCTTCTCGTTCTGATAGATCACGTAGCCGTAGGTGCCGGTACCCGGATTAGTAGGCTCGCTAACTTAGGCCGTCGATATAGACTTCGATGACCAATTTAGACCACCCCCATGCGTCCGTGCAAACTTCCCTTTCGAATTCAACAACCTGACCAGAGTTCTTAACCTTTCACGAAACGCAATTTCGCGTCCGGTGAGGGGCGAAGAGCCGCTTCTCCCCAGTCTCTTCCGACGCGCGAAGGCCTTCTTGTTCCCCATGAACTCTATGACCAGTCTTGCCTCCTTGGTCTTCAGCTAGAGGTAGGGTAACAAGTCAAGAAGCAGTCTCTGGGTCGACGTGACCGGGCGATACCACGCATAGGCGTCGGCCCACTCAATATCGTTCCGATTCCTTCGCTGTTCACTGATACAGTAGAGTTTCCCTCCGTAGAATCTGGAAACAACTTGAGCGCTTTACGTTTCGTATTTGAGAACGAGACGAACGCTCGGTATGCAGGTGAAGGTCTATCCTTTCGGGTCTGCCTATTGATTGTAACCAGACCTTCACCGTCCAGGAATCCAGCCATCCATGCTCTTTCCACATCCGTCGGCTTTCGCCGCACACATCCAGATTGGAAAAACGCTGACAAGGCCCGCGCAGGGCTTGGCATCGAGTTCAGAACCAGGGTGCCTGAAGCCTGCTTATCTGGGCCGAGACCTTGTCGACGTAATCTTCCAGGTTGGCAAGCACCGTCTTCTCTGTTATGTACCCGATGACCTTGTCTCCGTCCTTCACAAGCATCCTCCTGACCCCCTTCTCGCTCATGACCTTGGCCACGGCCGCTATGCCCTGGTTTGCCTGCACCATCAGCAGCTCCGAAGTCATGACCTCGGCAAGCGAGGTCTTGGCCGGGTCCCTCCCTTCGGCCACCACCTTGGAGACGACGTCCCACTCTGTGACAATCCCTTCCGGGCTCTCCGGCGAACCCACTATGGCGAAGCCGTGCCTGGTCTCCTTCATCGCTCGGACCGCTTCGAGCACTGACGTACTCCTGGAGAACGAGAGGAAGTCCTTCGCGAGTATGTCCTTTGCGTAGAGGACCATCGAGGGCTACAGTGGGCTCCGTGTCATTAAAGGTTTGCACGATATAATCTTCGGCAAATCAGCTCGGTACTGAGAATGAAAATAGAACGGAGCGGCCGTCGCTGGAGACAGGCCGCCTTCTGGTAACGAAGGCCCCGGAGGGACCTTACATTCCTGTCTCTTCGCTTTCGCTTGCGGGGCTACCCTCGGAGCCGCCAGCTCCTTCGCCCACTACTTGGGCTGTGGCGTGCCGGTTGGCGACCTGAGTCACGCGAATCTTGCCCTGCCAGCCTTGCTTTGCGCCGGCTACAAAGATGACGAAACCGTCTACCTTTGCGATGCCGTCGCCGCGCCTGCTGATCTCGGAAATGGTCACGTCGTACTCCTTTCCGACCTCAACCGGCTTTGGCTTGAAGGACCTGAATCCGCCGCCTCCTCCGCCACCGCCTCCACTGCGGCCGTATCCCCCTCGTCCGAAACTCGTCTTTTCACATCCTAGCGTTTCTTTCGGTTCCGCTGAAAACTTGCCCTTCGTTTCGGCTTATTAAACGCTACGAAGCATCGTGCGACCATCAGCCGTCTTTCGCCACTTGACCGGGCGCCGAGGAGGCGGGCGCATTCGGGGCGCATGGGCCCTAACTTCATTAACGGGACCGCGCGGGCTGCATGATGTTGCCCCGAGAGCTTAGGTCGAAGGAGGAGTTCGAGAAGGTACTCGGGGGTGCTGTCGAAGTGAGGGTGAAGAGGGAGGGAGATGCGGCGAAGGTGAAGGTGAGGACCTCCACCCAGTTGTACACATTCAAGACCACGGGCGAAGAGGCCGACGCGCTGACCAAGGGCCTCAAAGTCGAGGTCTTCGAGTTCTAGACGAGGAAGACAGCGAGAAGAAGGACTCCCAGAATCATCGGTATCGGAAGTCCGGGCAGCAGCTTCTTACGACCCAGCAGGAAAAGCGTCACGACGACTCCCGCGTCTATGACGAACATGACGGAGAGTGATATCACTGGAGTCAGGTAGAACAGCGCCAGACTCGGGAGCATGGTGTAGAAGACGATGTCCCCCAGTCCGAGGGTGAACTCCCCGGCCTTGATTGACATGCCCGTCAGCGCCACGCCTCCCCCGACGCCTATCAGCTGCTTCAGCGGACCCCTGAAGACAGCGTAGATGTCGTAGGCCGAAAACACCACCGGGAGGACCAGGGCCGTAAGCGGGGGCAGCGTCGAGGCAAAGAAGCTTCCCACCTCCGCGCCCACGAAGGCAAGAACAGCGGTCGAGAGCCACGGGTAGTTCTTCACGAAGATCGTGACTCCTATCAGGGCCACCAGGAAGGCGGACACCCCGACGTCCAGGGGGAGCTGGTAGGCGTCAGGCACGAACCTGTAGCTGAAGCTTTCGAATGTGACCAGTGTCAGCACGAATGCGGAAATGGCGACGGAGACGAAGATCAGAAGCTTGAACGAGAAGACCATCCTGCGCCTCAGCACCCAGACAAGCAGAAGCGTCGTCGCGAAGACGACCGACACCAGGATGGCCGCGTTCACCAACGAGCCCGCCGAAGAGGGTCCGGCAGGGGCGAAGCTGTAGCCTGTCGTGCTCTGAATGTAGGTGTAGGTGGGGAGGTTCTCGTAAGTCACGAGAAGCGCGACCAGCTGGATCACGACCACCACGCCGACCGCGAAGAGGATGTTGGGTGCCGTGATCCTCCTCTTGTCTATCTGCTCTGCTTCGCTCATCGGTATCCGTCCGGCCGGGCCATCGGCCAGCTAAAAGAGATTCCTCGCGTTTCGGACTCAGAGCGTGGCGGGTGCCTGCCGCTTCTGCCTCGACAGCCATTGGGTGAGCACGAAAGCCCCAGCGTAGACAGCGGCGGAGAACTCCATGCCCTGAAGAGGCAGAAGCGGGATTCCGGCGAAGACGAGCGATACGTCTCCCACTGCGTCCTGAAGCGTCAGAGCGGGGATGAAGAAGAGCACGAAGCTCGTGAAGAGCCTCATTTCAGAGCTCACCGACCGGCGAATCGCGAAGTACCAGATACCGCAGTAGACGGCGGAGAGCATGAGGCCTGCGAAGATCGGCGTCCACCTGCCGAACACGGAAAGCTCCCAGGCCATCAGCTTGTTGGTCTCCACGTAGGTCGTGCCGTTGTCAAAGAGTATGGTGAGGGTCGTGGCGACTGCGTTGGAGCCTAGAGCGAGCACCAGTGAAACGAACCATATCTTGCTGTTGCGGCCCCGACTCAAAACGGCGTGCTAACACTTGAGGGCGCCAGCTTCAGTTCATAACCTTACTGGTTGGGTCAGACTTGGAATTCTTGGCCCGGCATGGCAGCTTCAGCCTCTGCGCCAAGCTCCGAATGCAGGTTCTCCGCCAACGCGACGCAAGACTCCTCTTCGCCGTGGACCGTGAGGAACCTCGGGGAGCCCCGGACCAGCTTCAGGTCGCCCATCAGCTGTCCCTTTCCGCTGTGAGACGAGAAGTCGAAACGCCTCACCTCGGCCTTCACTTTGGTGGGCTTGCCCTTGTAGATGGTCAGTCCCTTGTCTATGAGCGTCCTGCCCGGAGTGCCGGGCACCTGGAAGCTCACGATCGCCACGCCGTTCTTCTCGTCCATGGACAGGTTCTCATTATAGAATATCGAAGAGCCTCCTACCAGCATCCCCGCAGGCGACACTATCACGCCGGGCCTCTTCACCAGCCTCCTCCTCTGGGTCCAGGCTGTCACCTCCTCGATCTGTTCGAGCATCCTCCTCAGCGCAGCGCCGTCCCTGAGGTACTCTTGATAGCGGAGCAGGATGCCGTTGACCTTCAGAGCCATGCCGTCCATGGCTATGGGGTGCTTGAAGCCGTTCTTGACGAGCGTCATGGCGACCTCCTGGGCCCGCCCCACGGAGAACGCCGGGACGAGAAGCACGCCGCCCCTGCCCACGACCTCGTCGGCGAAGTCGACCAGTTCGCTCTCCGCCTTCTGGCGCGCCGGGTGGTCGGCGGTCGCATAGGTGCTCTCGGTGATGACCATGTTCGCCTCGCCGTAGTTCTTGGACGACCCCGCCAGCAGGTTGGTCTCCTCCGCGTTTATGTCGCCCGTGTAGAGGAGCCGCTTGGAGCCTGCCTCGACGGCAACGATGGCGGAACCCGGAATGTGGCCCGCGTCGTAGAATGTGATCGTCATGTCCCCTATCTGGAAAGGCTCGCCGTAGCCGTGGTTCACTGTGTTGGAGCCCATAGCCATCAGGTCGATGAACTCGAAGGGGAGGTACTGGCCCGAGATCTTGATGAAGTCCTGTATCAGGAGGTTCGAAAGCTCGGCGGTGACCGGCGTTGCGTGAAGTTTCATCTTCCCGCCGAGGAAGTGGAGGGGGGCGGCGCCGGAGTGGTCCAGGTGGGCGTGGCTGAGCACGATTGCCTTGATGTCCTTGGGCGGCACGTGCATCGGGAAACCGGGCACCTTCGTGGTTAGAGCGCCGTAATCGAGCAGGACCTTGGTGTCCCTGTGTGAGACGAGAAACGCGGAGCGGCCGACCTGCCTGGCGGCTCCCAGAACCTTAACTTCCAACTAATCGAAATCCTTTGAAACATGCGAGATTTTGATTGTCTATAAGCCTTTCCTTCAATCGGGGTCCGATTGACTGAGTGCGCAGGAGACGCAAGGCCCGCGGCCGCGATTCACTTTATACGAGCCAAGGCCAGAGCGCCCCTCCATGCACAAGCCATTCGTCGTAGGGCACCGGGGAGCCGCGGGTTTGGAGCCCGAGAACACTCTGCGGTCCATAGCGCGGGCCATCGACGTCGGGGTGGACGCAGTGGAGGTCGACGTGCGCAGGACCAAGGATGGCGAACTTGTGGTAATTCACGACCCCACGGTGAACAGGACCACGAACGGGAAAGGGAGGGTGAACTCCTTCACGCTCAAGGACCTGAGAGCCCTGGACGCCGGCAAGGGGGAGCGAGTCCCCACCTTCCGCGAGCTTTGCGCCGCAGTAAAGGGCAAGGTGGAACTCTTCGTCGAGATCAAGGAGCCCGAAATAGTCAGGGAGATGGTGACGCAGATCGGGGTGGACGAGCTGGCCGCCAAGACCACGTTCGTGTCCTTCTTCCACTCGGCCCTGGTGAGCGCGAAGCAACTCTCCCCTGCGTCGAGGTGCGGCGTCATATTCTCTGGTGACCCGATGGACCCTGCGAAGCTCGCGCTCGACGTGAACGCCGACCTGATCGTGCCCAACCAGGCTTACATGTCCGAGCGGATGGTGAAGGAAGCCCACAAGCGGTCGCTCACCGTGCAGGCCTGGACCGTCAACAGCGCCGACGACTTGCGGAGGGTGGTCGGCTTCGGGGTGGACGGGGTCGCCTCTGACTTACCCAACCTGATAGTCGACGCGCTCCGCTAGGCAGCGGGAATCGAATGTTGCCGGACGCCCCCAACCGCCCGCTCCGAACCCCGGCCATGTCGGGGAAGGTGGTCATAGTGACAGGAGCCAATTCTGGGATCGGCAAAGCGGCCTCGCTGGAGCTCGCAAGGAAAGGGGCGCGCGTCGTCATGGTCTGCAGAGACCGGGACGCGGGAAAGAAGGCGATGGACGAGATAGCGGCAGAGACCGGGAACACGGGCGTCGAGTTGGCCGTCTGCGACCTTTCCTTGATGTCGGAGGTCAGGCGCCTCGCGTCGGAATCCGCGGCCGCCCACCCGAGGCTGGACGTCTTGGTCAACAACGCCGGCAGCGTCTTCCAAGGATACCGTGAGACCCCGGACTCGTTCGAGCGGACGATGGCCCTGAACTACTTCTCTCCGTTCCTCCTCACCAACCTCCTCCTGCCGCTCCTGAAGGCCGGCGCGCCTTCCAGGGTCGTCAACGTGACGTCGGTCTCCCACTTCGGCGCGAAGCTCGACCTGGCGGACATCAACGGCAGGGACCACGGCGGCAGGTTCGGGCTGGAGGCCTACGGCAGGTCCAAGCTCGCCCTGGTCCTGTTCACCTACGAACTCTCCAGGAAGCTGGCGGGCACCGGAGTCACTGTGAACTGCCTGCACCCCGGCGCCGTGAGGACCGGCATCTGGGCGCACTCCGGCTTCTTCTCTCCCCTCGTCAGATTCGTTTCCCTCTTCATGCGGAGTCCGGCCAAGGGAGCCGAGACCGTGGTCTACCTCGCATCTTCGCCCGAGGCGGAGGGCGCGAGCGGGAAGTACTACTTCGACATGAAGCCCAGGCGCTCGTCGCGGGAGTCCTACGACGAATCCCTCTCCCGCGGACTCTGGCTGCTCAGCGAACGGCTCACAGGCCTTCCGACCGGCTCAGGCGCCATCCGGGACGGCCAACGCAAGGGGCACGGATTCACTTAAAAGACGAGGCTTCCTCGCCGGTCCGATTGCGGAACCGAGCACTTACAGCCGCTCTTGTTCTTTCTGTCGTCTGTCTTCTCTCGTTGTCCTTCCTCCAGGCGCTGCCGGTCGCCACAGCGCAGGCGGTCGGACACGACACCGTTCATGCGACCGTGCCGCAGGGATTCAAGCTGAAGGGCGCGGCGCCGACAGCGCTGCCCGTGCTGGCGAGCATCGCCATTCCCCTGCGAAACGTTGACCTGCTCGGCTCCCTGGTCAGACAGGTCTCCGACCCCGCCTCGCCCATGTTCCGGCAGTTCGTGTCCGACCAGCAGATCGCCCAGGACTTCCTTCCCACTGTCCAGTACGACAGCATGATGCAATACCTCTCAACAACCCCGCTGAATGTGCAGTTCACCGCCCTCGACTCTGTGATCGTCGTCCAAGGGACAGCCGCCCAGATCGGCGAGTACCTCGGAGCAGGCGTGAGCGTCTACTCCAACGGCACGGCTTCGTACTACATGGCCTCCTCCCCGACGTTCCATGGTGCCTTCCTCTACGCTTCCAACGCCACGTCGGTCTTCGCGAAGAGGGCTGTGACCGCGCAGTCCTCGGCGGGCGCCAACGTCACCTTCACCTCCTCGGCATTCTCGGCGAAGCAGCTGCAGGCCGTCTACAACGCGACCGGTCTCTACGCCCTTGGAATCAACGGCACGGGCAAGACCATAGGCATACTGGACTGGTTCGGTTCGCCCACCATAGCCCAGGATCTGAAGCTGTTCGACAGGGCGTTCGGGCTCGCCGACCCGAAGTTCCAGGTCATACCCATTGGCCCCTACGACCCCAACCTTGGTGCCTACACGGGGTGGAGCACAGAGATCTCGCTGGACGTCGAGGTGTCCCACGCCATGGCGCCCGCGGCCAACGTCGACCTGTACATAGCCAACAACGCGCTCAGCCAGGCGGACGCGATAGCCGCAGTGGTCAGCGACAACAAGGTGAACACTCTCTCCCAGAGCTACACCTTCCCCGAATGGGTGTTCAACGAACTGCCTCCCCAGGTCTTCGAATTCAACGCCCTCCTGCCGGACATGTACTACCAGCTGGGGGCACTGAAGGGGATCACCTTCGCCGGGTCCACGGGCGACACTGGAGGCAGCGGATCCACGAGCGGCGTGGAGGGCGAGCTTGGTTACCCTGCATCTTCGCCGTACGTCACCGCCCTCGGAGGGACCCAGACCTACTTCTCGGGGAGCAGCTTCAAGCAGACGGCATGGTCGAACATCGGTTTCGTGCCCAACGGAGTGAACTACGGCGGCAGCACCGGAGGGGTCAGCATCCTGGAGCCAACTCCGTGGTACCAGAGCGGCTTTCCCATCCCTCCCACCTTCCCCAACGGCAGGATGAACCCCGACGTCTCGCTGCAGGGAGGGGTCGACCCTGGCACCTACATAGTCGACTCTGGGAACGTCGTCGTTGAGGGCGGTACTTCCGAATCATCTCCGCTGTTCGCCGGCCTCGTGACGCTGGTCGACCAGTATCTGGGGTCGGTCGACAAGCAAGCCGCTACGGGCGTCGGCCTGATCAACCCGTTCCTCTACCAGCTCGCAGATAACCCCGCGGCCTACTCCAAGGCCTTCAGCCAGATCAATTTCGGTTACAACGTCCCATGGACGACCTCCTCCCGGTACAACCTGGTCACCGGGCTCGGCGCTCCGAACATAGGCGAGATTGCGTCTCTTTACGCGTCCGCCCAGAGGCGGCCCGGTCTCAACATCACCGTGCAGCTTTCGAGGGGTTCGGACACCTACGGGCTGGAGCAGACGCCCGGCAGCACCCTCACCGTCGGCGCAACGATTCTGGGGCCCTCTGGCAGCGTCACGACAGGCACCTTCACAGCCGAGATGGTGACGCTTGCCGGTCAGACCCCCGTCGCCCTGTCCTACAACTCCGGGCTCGGGCTCTGGACGGGCATCGTGAAGATGGGGTCGCAGTCGGGCGTGGCATACATCCAAGTCCAGGGCAGCAGCGGAGGGCTCTCGGGGTCGGCCATGGCAACCTTCTTCGCAGGTTACTTCGGGCAGTTCTACTCGCCGCTCGCGACAGACCCGTGGTCCACAATCGGCGGCCTGAGCATCATAGTCCAGTCGCTCACCTTGGACGGAAAACTGGCTCCGGCTCCGTCGGTGCAGCTCCAGGTGGATTCGTATTCAATCCTCAACAACCAATACTCGAAGGCGGACTCGGTCACGCTCCAGCCGGGCGCGGACCCTGTGGTGGGACCGGTGTACGAGGCGAACGTCAACTCGAGCTTGCCCAGCGGACCCGCCACCATGGTCCTGGGAGGCGGCACCTTCGGCTACCTGCCCTTCGTAAGCGGCGTCTATCTGCAGACGGCCTACATCTACCCTGAAGTGGCCGCCGAGCCAGGTTCAGTCGCAGCGGGCCAGAAGCTCACCATCATAGCCGACCCCATCGCTCCCCTCAACCTCTACTACACGACCTCTCAGGAGACCGGTTCGCTCTTCGGCATCGACCTTGAGTTCGGTTCCAACGTGACAGCCTATCTCGTGGACAGCCACGGGGGCACGCTGAGCACGGGCCATCTTGCCTACCAGGCGTGCACCGAGGCGCTGCGGGTCTGCGGCAACGGCGCCAAGAACTTGAACGGCTACCTTCAGATACCTTCCGGCCTCTCGGCGGGCCTCTACACCATCCTCCTGACGGCCAACTACAGCTCGGTCACAGTGGGCCAGACGGTCAACGGGAGCTTCTTCAGCCAGGTCTGGGTCTCGGCCGGGGCGCTGACTCCGAAGGTTACAGTGCTTCCTGGGCCGGTCAGCGCCAAGAACGCGGAGCGCGCGTCCAGCCAGGGCTCACTCTTCCAGGGCCAGAAGGCCCACGTTGTGGCCCAGATTTCATACCCCAACGGGACTGCGGCGAAGTACGGGGAATTCACTGCGGCGGTCTACCCGCAGGAGCTCGCCAACTCGTACACGTCCATAATACACGAGGTCTACGCCGCCGGAGCCCTCACGACGCTGGTCTACAATCCGGCCATGGGCGCCTGGGTCGGCAACCTTACGCTTCCTTCCCCGTACAACGCCGGCGACCTCACGGTGGTCAACGGCAATTCCCTCTACTATTCGGGGCCATATGACGCCTACGTCAGCGGAATCACGGCGGACGGCTTTCCGACTACCACGGCCATCTCCGCCCAGAGCGGCTTCTTCATCGAGCCCTACACCTACATGACGGGCGCCGTCACTTCCCTCCCTCAGACCAGCGGCCTCGTCTTCAGCGGAGCCACGCTCGACTCGGCGGGCAGCCTCACCGGAGACCTCTTCATCGGATCGAACACAGTATCCGGCGGGTCGGTGGCCATCACTGGGTCCCAGATCAAGGGCACGCTCACCATCACCAACTCCCAGGCGACGCTGACCGGCGTGTCTGGAGGAGACATCAACGCGGTGAACAGCAAGCTTGTGCTGCTCGATTCAAGCGTCGGAACCCTCACTCTTACCGGCTCGAACGTGACGCTCTTGGACTCCTCATACCAGCAGGTGTCCCCCGCGCAGGCCGTCATATCGTTCGGCGCCGTCTCCCCCCAGCCGGCAAGCGGCCAGTTCGACGTCACGGCCAGCGTCGCTGGGAGCCTCCTCGCGGCGGGGAGCGTGAGCATGACGGTGGACGGCTCCAAGGTAACCCCGACCGTGACCGCTTCGCCCTCGGGCCTGACAGCGACGGCTTCCTTGGACGCTTCGAGCCTGGCTGACGGAGTCCACGTCGTGGCTGTGACGGCAACGCAGTCCGACGGGATATCTGCCGCGGCCTCCACCTTCGTGACCACCGACAGTCACATCTCCGCCCTCGACGCGAGTCTGCAGCAGGCCGGCCAGCAGCTGGCCAACCTCACGAGCCAGCTGAAGAGCAACGGGCAGCAGCTGGGAACGGCCATGAACTTCACCTACGGACTCGGCGTGGTGGCAGCGGTGGCCGTCGCTGTGGCAGTGATGGCCCTGCGGCGCAAGCCGGCTGCGGCATAGCCGCATCCAAGTCCGCCGGACAGACTTAAGACGGTTCGAGTGGCCGGCCCCTCACCGCCTTGAAGGTCATCCCCGACGACGTCAGGCTGAACGGCACCGCCTTGATAGCAGGTTTCCACGGCATCGGCGCGACAGGCTACTGGACGGTCAAGTTCCTGGTGAACGAGCTGAAGGCCAAGCGAAGGTGCTTTCTCGACTACGAGGAGGCGCCCGCCGTTGCCACGTTCTCGTCGGGAGGCATCGCCACCCCCTACGAGGTCTACGGAGCGCCCGGCCTCTCGCTCCTGAAGGCAGAGGTCTCGCCGGTCAGGGAAAGGGAGAATCAATTCTTCAGGGAGCTCGCCTCCTGGATAGCAGTAAGCGGCGCCAGGGAGGTCGCCCTGGTCGGGGGCCTGGACGAGTCGTTGAAGGCTGACGGGGACGCCTACAAGGTCGTGATGACGTCTGCGTTCAGCCGGGGCGGGGGCCTGCCAGGCGAGCCGACGCTCGACGAGGACAAGATCATCGTGGGCCCCGTCGCATCGCTCCTGAACCTGTTCGAGATGAGCGGCTTCCCCGCCTACGCCGTACTCGCATACTCTAGCACCGAGCGCGTCGACCCGCGGGCTTCGGCCGTGGCTGTGAGGTTCCTCGCTTCAAGATACGGCTTCGAGGCAGACACTGCGCCGCTGATCAAGGGCGCCGAGGTGCTCGAGGGCGAGATGAAGCAGTACGAGGAGAAGGAGAGACGGCCGCCCTCCTCGGTCTACTCTTGACCCTCGGCATCTCGATCCGGCCGGAGCGGTCCATGGCCGCCAGGACGACCCGCGAATAGCCCATCCTCCTCAGGACGCCGACCGCCTCCTTCTCGAGGCCGCCGTCGAGCGTTTCCGCAGAGTTCACAGTCTGGGTGAACGGATAGACGAAGTCGAGTTCCGCCGGATAGGGGCCCAGCTGCGGATGAAGCCTGTAGACGTCGCAATCCCGCAGTCCTCCTCCATCACCAACCGCCCTGAGCCTCCCCATCGGGATGGGCTCCTCCCCTCCGAGAAGGACCGCAGTCTTCGAGGACCTCCGAATCGCCCCCCGAAGCGACGTCCGGGCTGATTCGAGCTCCGGCCGCGCTGAATCTTGGGCGCTCCGAACAAAAAGGCCTTTGTCCTTCATGGCAGGCGTGCCGAGCAGGAGGAGCTTCGACTTTGATGCGAAGACCCTGAATGCCTCGCGAAGCCTGGGGTGGACCATGGCCCTCTCCTCCACGAGGTCCCAGAGGCGGCCCTCCGCTATGGCCTCCTTGCAGAGTTCCACTTCCTTTCTGAGGAGGTGGAGGTTGTGGGTGGCCAGCAGCCGGGTCCTGTCGCGCGCCTCAAGGTCCAGAAAGTCCTTCGCCGTCCTTCCCCTGCACACTGGGCAGCTGCAGGGGAGATACTTCATCTCCCTCAGGATCGACGCGCCGCGCTCGGTCATGTAGCGCCCCGCGCGGGCGAACAGGATGTAGCTGGCGGAATCGAAGGTGTCGCACCCCAGTGCGATCGAGATGGGCATGGAGTGGGGGTGGCCTGCGCCGAAAAGGTGGAGCGGAACGGAGTAGGGCATCTGCTTGCGGGCAGCCGCGATCATCTCCACGAGCTCTGGGTACATGTAGTTCTCCATGACTTGGACCGGGCTGCCCAAAGCGAGATAGCTGAAACCGCCCGCGACCAGGGCCTTGGACGACCTCGCCAGGATGTCAGCGAACAGCCCGCCTTGGACCGGGCCGAGCCAGGCGGTCCCTGTCTCCGCGAACTCCTTCAATGTGGCTAGGGCGTTCTTGGTGCTGTACTCTTCGGTCTCCGAGGCGTGCTTCCTCGAAGCAGTGAAACCCGTCGGCCTGTCCAGGGTCACAGCGAGGTCGGAGCCCATCTTCGATTGGAAGTCCGCGATCTCGCGGTAGCCGACGTCAAGGTCGCCATACTCGAGCACCTGGTATCCTCCCGAGTCCGTCATCAGCACGCCGTCGTACCCGAGGAGGTGGTGTATTCCGCTGCGGATCGCCTCTTCCCTGCGCCTCTTGTACAGGATGTACGAGTTGGTCATGATGCCATCGAAGCCCATGCCTTTGATCTCTTGTATTCCGACAGACTGTACCACCGGGTGTATGACCGGGAACAGGCAGGGCGTCTCGAGCTTCCTGCCGTTGACAGTGATCGTGCCTATCCTGCCGAGGAGGTCGCTCTCTTTCACCTCGTAGGAGAAGCCCATGGCAGACCGTTTCGCGCCTCTGCCCTATTTATCGGGTCTCTTCGCCTTGCAGGCCAGCGGGGCGGTGCCATGGTTCCCCGCGGCAGGGGTGACTGGCCGCATTGGGCCCGAGTTCGCGCGGCGCTTGAGCCTGCCCGAGTCCGAGGCGGGCGTCTCCATACAGTCTTAAATCCCCAAGACGCCGCGCGCCATTCGTGGAGGTTGAGCGGGTCCCAGGGGCCCCCGCGGCTGAGACACGCTGGAGAGGGCTTGCCAAGGCTGGGGGAGAGATTGCCGTCCTTGGTCTGCTCGCTCTGGCGCTCCTTCTTTTCCTGAACGCCTACTCGAGCTCAGGCTGGCTGGTGCTCGGCGCGCAGACCGCCGCCGGGGTCTTCGCGGGCGGGCTCCTGATCGCGCTCGTCGCGGGGCTGAGGCACGCGTGGATTGCCCGACCCGACCTCAGGAAGCCAGTACTCTTCGTCGTAATCATCGCCGTCGCTGTCTTCGCGGCTCACATGTACGTGATCAACTCGCCGCCCACCGACCAGTGCACCAACTCCAGCAAGCTCGGCTGCGTCATGGACGAGGTCTTCTACGTCCCGGCTGCCCAGACGCTGCTCCAGGGGAACCAGTGCGCGCCATACGCCGATAACTGCAACATGGAGCATCCGTTCCTTGCAAAGGCGCTCATAGCATCCGGAACTGCCATCTTTGGGTCGAACGACTTCGGCTGGCGCTTCTTCAACGCCCTGCTCGGCAGTCTGAGCATACCTCTCCTCTTCGGGCTGGTCTACATGCTTTCAGGAAACAAGAGGCTCTCGTACTTCTCAGCTTTCCTGTTCTCCGTTGACACCATGTTCTTCGTCCACTCGTCTGTGGCGCTCATCGATGTCCCTGCAATCTTCTTCTCTCTGCTGGCCTTCATCATCTACTTCTGGAAGGCGAAGTTCTGGCGCATCGACAACGTCGTAGCCTCGGGCCTCGTCTTCGGGGTGGCCCTCCTCTCGAAGGAGGTTGCAGTCTTCGCCATAGCCGCGATCTTCACCTACCAGCTGCTCTTCGCTGAAGGCTCGTTCAGGCACGTCGCCCTGGAAGCCTCGAAGCTGGTGCTGGCGGCCGCCCTCGTGTTCTTCGTCGGGCTGCAGTCCTATGACATCCTCTTCGCCGCTGCCAAGGTGCCGACCTTCATCCAGCACATCGAGTTCATCTTCAAGTACGGAGGCTCTCTGGTCGGGGGAGGCTGGAAGGACCCGGTTCTGGGGCGTTACATCACCCCGCTGGACTGGCTGGTCTACTATTCTCCTGTCTCCTACCTTGTCACGACCGTAACGGTCACAGTGACCGGCGGGGCGACGGTCACGACGCTGTCCTACATCGGAGTCGGCTTCTACGGAGTCAACAACGTCATCGTCCTCTGGCTCGTGTTCGTCTGGGTGCCGATAGTGCTGTACAGGCTGCTCAAGAAGCGGCCGGAGGGCGAATCTATCAGCAGGGACGACAGGACGATGCTGGTGATGCTGGTCTGGTTCGCCTGGTCTTACCTTCCCTACATCGTCCTTTGGCTCTACGGAAGGGTGACCTATCCGTTCTACATACTGCCCGCAGTCCCCGCGCTTGCGACGGGCGCGGCGTACTTCGTCACGCGGGACTGGTTCCCGAAGAAGGTGGTCTGGTTCTACCTGGCCGCCGCGTTCGCGTGGTTCGTCTGGTACTTCCCGCTGAAGGACTTCCTTCCCACTGTCCTGCGCGCCGCCCTTGGGCACTGATTCAAGCGCCTGTGGAATGGGAGCACCAAAGAATACGCTAATTAACAAGCAGCAGCAAACTTGCCAGAGGCGAGAGATGTGAGCCGCGTCGCAGAAGTGAAGACCAGGATTTCTTCCGTGGAGCTGCTGGCCACCCTGAAGAAGACCTACTCCTACAGGGAGCTGTCGGCCGTCCTCGGGCTCTCCGCACCGATCCTGAGCAGGTACGTGAGGGGGCACGTCCTTCCCAGCGCGTCGAGGTCAGAGAAGTTCATCGCGACTTTCCGGGAGAAGCTGCTCAGGAAGATGATCAACGACTTGGTGAAAGTCACTCCGGACGGCGCCTACGACATCAACGCCGTCGTGTCCAACGTCGGCCTGCTCCGTCAGATCGCGAAAGTTGTCTACAGCGAGTTCAGCCTCGTCAACG
Source organism: Nitrososphaerota archaeon (assembly GCA_029784825.1). The sequence goes on from JAFMAU010000006.1 coordinate 69,978, forward strand.
TGGACAAGGTGCTGACCATGGAGGTCGACGGAGTCCCCCTGGCGGTCGAGGTAGCGGGCGAGTTCAACGTCAACGTCGCGGTAGCCAGGGCGGAACGAGAGCTCGGAGTAGAGGACCACCTCGAGCAGAAGGTAGTCTACTCCCCGTCCTCAGTGAAGTATCTCTTCATACCGCGCAGCGCCCTGAAGAAGGGCGAGCACGTCCTGATCGTCGACGACATGGTGAGGACTGGGATCACCATCGAGGCCCTCGCCAACCTCGCCGAGAAGGCGCGTGCCAAGATAGTGGGCGTCTTCTCAATAGCGTCACTGGACCAGTCGATGCCCAAGCTGAAGAGCCGGCTGGGGCTGACCTGCCAGATCGAGTCGCTCATCAGCCTCGAGCAGAAGGCGAAGCACTACAAGTTCTAGCCGGTGTGGGGAACACGGAAAAGCTCACAGTAGACAGCACGTTCGTCTCGGACGCCATACCTCCGAGGATGGGAGCCGCCCACAAGCGCATGAACGGGACCGTGTGCGTGATAGGCGGGAGCAGGCTCTACCACGGTGCGCCCTTCCTCTGCGCGTCGGGCGCCATGCGGACTGGGGTGGACCTGGTATTCATAGCGGTCCCTGCAGTCATAGCCACAGCGGTCAGGGCCCTCTCTCCGGACTTCATCGTCGTCCCCCTCCCAGACGCGAAGCTGACCAGGGGCAACGTTGCGAAACTGCTGGCCTGGGTGGAGCGGTCTGACGCCTACGCCGTCGGGCCCGGACTGGGCCCGCAGAATCCCGAAGAGCTCGCACACTGCGTCAACGAGCTGAAGGGGAGAGGAAAGGGCCTGGTCCTGGACGCGGACGCCCTGAGGCCCCGGGTCCTAGAGTCGATAAGGAAGACCGCGTCCGTGGTGACGCCCCACGCGAGGGAGTTCGAGCACCTCTTCGGGGTCGCCCTTCCGGCGGAGACCGAGGCGAGGGAAGGGGTGGTGGCCGACATGGCGAGACGGACTGGAGTGACTGTGCTCCTGAAGGGACCGACGGATATCATCAGCGACGGTCAGCGGGTGGGCATCAACGTCACCCATTCTCCGGCCATGACCGTGGGAGGCACCGGAGACGTGTTGACCGGGGTCACAGCGGGGCTTGTCGCGAAGGGGGTCCCTCCCTTCGAGGCTGCCTGCTCAGCAGCTTACCTCAACGGCTGCGCCGGATTGGAGGCAGCCCAGGACCTAGGGCTCCACATTACAGCCACAGACGTCGCAAACAAGCTTGCAAACGTGATGAAAAGGTTCGACAGACTCGTATGAGACAGAGACGTCCCGGCCTCCAGGGCAAGTGGCCCTACATTGTCAACTCGCTGCAGGAGATAATCCCTTCCTACGAGGTGGCGTCGAGCAGGATATCGCTCTACGCCGACCGAAGGATGAGGGCGGAAGCGATCGGGTTCGCGGTGGCCAAGGGGTCCCGCGTGCTCGACCTCGGGGCAGGCCCGGGCACCATGTCACGGCTCGTGGCTGCGAAGGGCGGGGAACCGGTGTTGGTGGACGTCTCACGGATGATGCTGTCTGTCTCCAGCTTCCAGAACAAGGTGCAGGCTGTCTTCGAGAACCTTCCGTTCAGGGAGGGCGCCTTCGATGCCGCTGTGAGCGGCTTCGCGCTCCGCGACGCCCACGACCTCGCGCTGGCGCTGAGACAGATCGCGTCTGCGGTGAGGGCAGGCGGGAAGTTCGCTTTCGCAGACCTTGGCAGGCCGGACTCGGCCGTCGGATTCCTGCTCGTAGGCTTCTACCTCAGGGTGGCGCCCAACTTCATCGGACTCCTCACCACAGGGCGCTCGGGCCTGAGGTACGGCTCGCTCTTCGACACCTATGTGCTGGTCCTGAAGAATTCGGAGCTGGCTGCCCTCCTCGGGAGGTTCTTTGGGAGCGTCACGGTCCACGCCACCCAGTTTGGCGGCTCCGTCGTCGTGAAGTGCACGAAGTGAGCCTTCAGACCCTCTTCGACAGCAGTCTGAGCATGTCCTGGGCTTTGGCCGCGGGAACCCTGCAGCCCGCTGCCCTCCTGTGACCCCCGCCGGTCCCGCCCAGCCTCGCCGCTATCGCGCTGATCGTCCTCCCGAGATGCACCCTGCATTCGGACGTCCCCCTCAGGCTCACCTCGTACCATCCGTCCTGTTTCTGCTTCAGGGAGACGCCAACTGGGACCCCGAAGGCCCCGATCAGCAGTTTGGCGACTCCTCCAGTGGACTGCTGGCTCGTCTCCATGTATGCCAGCCGCCCCACGGTCCTGCCCAGCTTCTTCACTTCGTCCTCGAGCTTCACTACCTCGTCCAGCTGCTCCAGCGCCAGGGCGGGGACGTTGTCTATGGCGTGGGGCTTCTTCATCTGGGCCAGCTCCCCGGCGACCATCTCAGGGTAGCCCGGCTCGTCGCCGTGCCTCGCCAGGGCGTAGGCCAGCATCGTCGCCTCGAGGAGGACGAAGTGCCTGTCGGTCTGCTCCATCAGCTTCTTCGCAGCAGGCGAGTCGTCCATGTAGTCTGTCACCGCCCCGCAGAGGGCCACCAGCTTCGCCTGCTCGGGCAGGGACTTCCTGAAGGTGAGGTAGGTGAGCATGCTCGCGCACTCCTTCACGTCGTGGACGACCTTGACGCCCTTCCTTCGTATCCTCCGCTTGGTCTCCTCCGACGCGTAGTGGTGGTCGATGTATGTGACCTTGGACCTGGCGGCGAGCTTCCCAAGCTTCTGGACGAACTCGTCCGCTTCGCTGACGTCGGCGCCTATGTCGCAGATCACAACCTGCTCGACGTCCTCCGGGACCCTGTCCAGGTTCGCCAGGATGTCGTTGTAGCCCGTCAGGAGCAGGTCAGCCCCGGTAGCCGCAATCACGAGCGCAGCGGAGCCCAGTCCGTCGACGTCCTTGACGTGGGAGATGCAAAACGTCTTCAATTGCTGGCGGTCGGTTTCGCCGCAGATTTAAGGCGAATCAGACGCTGTCCGGCGAAGGCCCGGAGGCTTCGTTCTGCTCGAGCAGGTAGGTGAGCGGAGCCTTTACCGCGTTGAAGAGCGGCGCCAGCATGAGCAGGAAGAGGAGCGGTTGGAAGGAGAGGCTGATCCCCACCCCTGCGGCGTCGAAGGCGAGCAGGCCTCCGTCGACTGCGGCCCAGATGTAGTATGCTTCGGCCACGTACGAACCAGAGACAAAGGGCACGGAGATCGCCATGCCCATGGTCAGGGCCCCGATCGCCTGCAGCGCAGTTATCGTGATGCCAAAGGCATAGATGAAATCGTTGGAAAGGGTCAGGGGGGCCGCCGGGAGCCCGCTCTCGAGCTGGGTAAGGATGAGCGAGGGGATCAGTATCCACACGACGACGTTGAAGATCACGGCTATCACTGCCTTGGAGACCCGGTAGCCCAGAGGGTAAGCGGTCTGGCTCACCTGACCGCCCCCGAAAGCACGCTGCCCAGGTCGAAGTCGGCCGCGAGGGTGGCGAACGGTTCCAGCGAGATGTCCGCGGTCGCGTTCAGATGTATCCGAGCCCCTGACGCGACCAGGGTCTGCAGTCTCGAGAGGTCGGAGACGGTGAGCGTGATGGCGACCACCCGGGTCGAACCGGCCGGGATCGAGACGGAGACGTTGGCGCACGTCACCGGCGTGCCTGGGTCGGGCCTGCAGGAGAGGGCGATTGACAGCGGGTAGAGGCCGCTGTTCTGGACGCTGAAGTTCAGGCCCAGCGCGGCCGTGTTCCCGGTCACTGTGTAGCGGCTGGCGGAACCCTGGACTCCGCTGGAACCCAGCGTGGAGAACACCCCGCTCACGTCGGCGTACGCCGAGTACGCCATGGTCATGAAAGTCACAACGGAGACGAGTGTTATGACGATGGACACGGCGCGAAGGGCCCTCGCGGCCGTCGAGGGTTCTCGGTTCAAGATGCCGTCTGTTCGTTTTGTGGCTGTTGGGTCATCACGCCGACCCCCTTGTCCACCTTGAAGGTGACCACCCCGACGCCCCTGTCGACCTTGTAGAAGTCGATGCCCCTGAGCATCAGCAGGGAACCGACCCAGCCCATGATGCCCAGGAAGAGCGCCTGAATCGCGGCGTAGAGGAGCGTGCCCATGGAGCTTGCAAGGTTGCTGTTCGCTGTGAGCGAACTGTAGCTGAGAAAGACCTGATAGCCCATGGCGAACGTGAACAGAAGGAGCCCGAGTCCTACGAGGGCCGACACCAGTCCGAGGATGCCTGTGAGCTTCAACGAGGCGCTAGGCTCAGCCCTCGTATTTAATCATGGGAGCTGACACCGACGCTGACCCCTCTCATCGCACACGTTCTCCAGCCATTCCAGAGGCCGCCCGAACCAATCGGCCGGCCGTCTCAGACTCGGACGACCGCTCGCCCCTTGGAATGGTCGAACCATGCCCTCCCCATCGCTTCGGTGTTGTAGTCGTATCCAACACGGCCCCTCCTGTCGACTGTGATTATCCCGGCGGTGCCCGGCCCGCTCCTGCTCGTCATGGCCGCCACCGCCTTCTTGGCCGCTGCCATGGCCTGTGACCTCTTCATGAATTCGCAGGCGCGCCAAGAGAGCACATTCCTGATTATCTCTTCGCCTGTCCCGGTCGCGCAGGCAGCTCCCGAACGTATGTCCGCGTATATCCCAGCCCCCAGGATTGCGGAGTCGCCGACGCGGCCGGGGAGCTTCATCCAGAGTCCACCGGTGCTGACGGCTGCTGCGGGAACGGAGTCCGAGTCCAACGCCACTGCGCCCACCGTGCTCCCCCCCTGCATCCTGGTGAGCAGGTCGAGGTTCTTGGCGCGTCTGCCCTTGGACTCGGAGACAAGCTCTGCGAACTTCTTGGCGACGCTGTCTGTCGCCGTCAACTCCTCCAGGGTGACGCCCGCAGCCCTCGCTGCCTCTCCGGTGTAGGGTCCGACCATGAGCACGTGGTCGGTGTTCGCCATCACCCACCTGGCCAAAGAGACCGCGCTGAAGGTGGAGGTCACCGCTCCCACTCCCGCTCCCCTCAGCTTCGCCCCTTCCATTATGGCAGCGTCAAGCTGGACCTTCCCGTCGACGGTCAAGCACGCCCCCCTGCCCGCGTTGAACACCCCCGACTGTTCCATGCTGCGAACCGCGGCCTCCACGCCGTCGAGCGAGGAGCCGGTCCTCATGGCCGCCATCCCCTCTTCCAGGGCGCGCCTCAGCTCCCCGAACCGCGGGTCGTCGCCGCCGAACTTGCCGCTCCCTGCCCCTCCGTGGACAATCATGCTGGGTCGCAATCTGGCCCAAGTTTCCGGTCGCTTCGTCATGTTTTAGAAGGTTTTGAGCCGAGCGGCTGCCGTTGATTAACGCGCCCAAGGGCGTGCTCAGGTTGGCCGCCCTCCGCCTGCTCTCGGAATCTTCGATGTCAGGCACAGACCTGTCGAAGCAGATCGCGAAGGTCACCGGGGGCGGGTGGAGGCCGGGGCCAGGCTCGGTCTACTTGATACTGGCGGACCTGCTCAAGAAAGGGCTTATCGCCGAGCTGCCGAAGCGAGAGGGGACGGTGAGAAGGTACATCGTGTCCAGCAAGGGGAAGGAGGAGTTGGTCCGGCTGTCGAAGGAGGCAGACTCGGACGTCGGGCGGCAGTTGAAGCTGCTCGGAGTGTACGCGTCCCTCGCGGGCAGGCCCAGTCTGCAGAAGAAGCTTCAGGACCTGGCCGGACAGGACCTCGGGAAGGAATAGCGAGACGGGCAACCCGCCGCCGGTCCGTTTTGGATTCTGACGGTTCGGGTCCGCGTCATGTTTAAAGCGAAAGCAAAGGGTGGCGATGAAAGTGTCGAGATGAAGATGAGCTCGGCGTCCGGACTGGCCGGCAGGCTGAAGACCGTTGGCATCAGGTGGGTTCTCTACGCCCTACTCGTGGTCTTCGCCGTCGACATGCTCGGGGCGTTCTTCCCCATCTTTGGCAGTGCCGGTCCGACGTACTATATGGCCGGCGGGTTGGTCATCCTCGCGGGAATAGTCGTCTATGGCTACTACGAAAACGCAGTGAAGTCAGCGAAGCTGGCAGGCCGGCTTGCTTCCCAGGCATCCGGTTCGGACGCGGGCATTCAGAGTCTGAGACGGAGCTTCGACGAGTCCGCGTCCGAGACAAAGAGGCGGCTGGCTGCGATCGAGGCCGACGTCAACAACGTGGGTGACGGGGTCGCCCATTCCGGGGAATCCATGGCGAGTCTCCAGAAGGAGATCGCAGGTTCAAACGCCCGGCTAGATAAGCTGGGCCAGGCCACAGCAGGGGTGGGCGACGCGGTGGTCGAGAACCAGAAGGCGTTGACAAGGATGGCCGAAGCAGAGGCGAGCCTCAGACGTCAAGCGGACGGGGTCGGCGGGAAGCTGACGGAGGTCGCCGGGGAGTTGAAGGGTCTGGAGGGGGAGGTCTCGAAGGTCGAAGCCTCGGAGGCGGCTACAAGGGGCGGGGTGAGCGAATTGGGGGAGACTGTCTCAGGGCTTGAGCAGGCTCTCGCGCGCCTGAAGGCCAGCGCCGCTTCGACTGCGGAGATGGCCGCCGCAACCGGAAGAGCAGTCGCAGTGCTGAAGAAGAAGGCGGCGGGCCTCGAGCAAGAGGTCTCTTCGGCGAAGAGGGGTCAGAGCAGGGTCTCCAAGGTCGAGCGTAGCGTTTCCAAGATCGAAGGGCGAGTAGCCAAGGTGGCCAAGGCAGAGGAGAGGATTCAGCGGATAGAGAAGAGCCTCGCCAAAGTCGAATCCAAGGTCTCGAGGGCTTCGCCGAAGCCGTCAGCGAAGCGCCCCGGGCGCGCTAGGCACGGACGCGGACGGAAGCCAAGTGCTGCGGCGAGCAGGGCTCCCGCACAGCGCGTCCCAGAAGAGGTCCGCGCGCTGGAGCCCGAAGCGGAGGAACCGCAGGCAGCCATTTCTGAGAGCGAAGCCACGAAGCGCCAAGGGCAGCCTTCTCAGTGACGCCGCCGGGACGAGCGGGACGGCCCGCCGAGCTCCCAGCCGCAGGCGCGAATGAGGTGCCTCCCCGCATCAGGCCCAGAAAGGCTTAGAGACACCCCCCCGAGGCGCGCTCCCGGTTTTGGCAGAATCTCCGGCCAAGGTGGAGGCCTACGGCGTCGAACACATTCCGGACGGCGCGCGCCACGGCGCGGCCAACAGAACGTTCACCCTTTGGTTCGCCGCGAACCTCACAATCGCCGACTACGCCATAGGCGTGTTGACCACCACCGTCTTCGGGCTTTCCGCCCTCCAGGCGATACCGGTGCTTGCACTGGGCAACATGCTGGGGGGCCTCTTCCTCGGGCTTTCGGCCGCCATGGGGCCCAAGTTGGGCTTTCCCCAGATGTTCTCCTCCCGTGCGTCCTTCGGGGCCAGGGGGAACTACGCACCGGGCGCCTTCAACTGGGTGAGCACTGTCGGCTGGTTCACGGTGAACACGATCCTGGGCACCGAGGCGGTGCTCGCAGTGGTTCCGTCTGCCAACTTCTCTGCAGTCGCCGCGGCCATGGTCGTGGCGCAGGTGGTCATCGCAGTCTATGGCCACGACTTCATCCAGCTGTTCGAACGGATCATGTCTGCCGTGCTCGGTCTGCTCTTTCTTTTCATCTTCCTGTTGACAGTTCCGCACCTGGGCCAGGTGCTGGGTCCGGGCACTGTGGCGGCACCCTCGCTGGGCACGCTGGCGACTGTCTTCGCCATCTCGTTCTCCTACATCATGAGCTGGTCGCCCTACGCGTCTGACTACTCCAGGTACATGCCTTCGTCGACCTCTGGAAGGCGCGTGGCGGTCTACGCGCTCGCCGGCGGTGGGCTCGCGTCGCTTGCCGTCGAGGTGATCGGAGCTCTGGTGGGTGCGACCAACGGGATCCCCACAGTGGTCGGCCTCAATGCGTTCGCAGGTCAGTTCGGGTGGGTCGCCATGCTGGCCATAGTGCTGGGAGGCGTGGCGGCGAACGCACTCAACATCTACACCAACGCCCTTTCCGCGCTCGTCCTGGACATCAAAGCCAGAAGGAGCACAATGGTCGTCGTCGGCGGCATCGCTGGCCTGCTGCTCGCCCTCTTGGGCGGCGCGGCCTTCGAATCTTTCTTCGAGAACTTTCTGCTGGTGCTCGACTACTGGATTACCCCGTGGCTGGCCATCGTACTGGTCGACTTCTACCTTGCGCGCCGGACCAGCGTTTCCAGCGTCGAGGGAGCACCAAGCTACGACTTCGGTTCGCTGGGGGTCTACGTCCTCTCCGTGCTCGTCTCGGTTCCGTTCATGGTCCCGCCCTCGTCGCCAGGGTTCCCCGTGGGGTCCCTCTCCGGTTGGTTTGGAGGAGCGGACTTCAGCTACTTCATCTCGTTCGCAATCGCGGCGGTGCTGACATTCCTCCTCAGGGGCAGGGCGCGCGGCAAAGCCTGATTGGGACTCCACCCCCGAAGGAGAGGGCGACGCGCCGGAGGCCCCATCCTGCTTTGCGGACTCAAGCTTTTATGCGCGGGCTGGAAAGGACGGACCGTGTCCCTGTCGACGAAGTTCCAGGTGAAGGTCTTCACCCCTTCGAAACCGAAGCGGATTCCCAAGGTCGTGAGCGAACAGCTGAAGGGCGGGGCGAGCCCGAAGATGATCTCGAAGATGAAGAAGGAGAGCGTCGACTGCCCGGTCGTCAAGAGCGAAGTGGCCTTCCTGGTCTGCTTCAGCTGCCCTTCCTTCTTGAACCGCGTAAGTGGGGTGGTGGGCTGCGCCGGTGGTCAGGGGCCGCCCGAGGGATGGCTCCTGGGCTGAGGGGTCGCCACAGGCTATACAGAACTAAACTTTTAATATACTAAAGTATAGTCGCAGGCAGAAGTTGATTGATTGGAAGGGGCTCGCAATCCTTAGGTGCGCTGTCGGAAGACCGCCCCTTCGGTTCAGCGATTTCCAGCGCGTGGTGCAGAACCCCAGGACCCTCGCGTTGAAGCTGAAGAAGATGCAGGCCGAAGGTCTGCTCGTAAGAGAGAACGGCCTCTACAAGCTGACGCCGACAGGGGAGGAAGCGGCGAAGATACTGGAGAGTTACCAGAGGCTCGTCGGCGGCGACTTCAGCCTCAAGAACCTTGACAGGGTGCCTCACATCGTCTACCTTCCGCTCCTCCGGGACTACTGCGAGCTTCTGTGGGGTAGGTACAGGGATAGGTTGGAGGGGGTCGTCCTCTTCGGGTCGGTTGCCAGGGGCGACTGGAAGAGAGAAAGCGACATCGACCTCCTCGTCGTCGTCCAAGGCTGGAGGGAGATAAGGGACTGGGAGAGGATAGAGGAGCTCTCCCCGCTCAAGAACAGGCTCGCAAGACGCGACTCGCAGGCCGGAGCCATCCAGGCAGGCTTCTATCCCGCGATTCACGTTCTCCCGCTCAGTCCCGAAGAAATGCAGAGCTTCCGGCCGCTCTACCTGGATATCGCGACCGATGGGATCGTTCTCTTCGACAAAGAGGGCTTGATGTCGAGGTTTGTCGGCTCCGTCAGGGAGGAGGCGGAGCGGGCCGGCGCAAAGAGAGTCGTCAGCGCCAACGGTTCCTTCTATTGGTCACTGACCCCGATAAGGCTGGGAGAGGTGGTGACGCTCGGTCACTAACGTCGACATGGCCAGAGGCGCGCTCCGGAGGAGCGAGGGGTGGCTCCAGGGAGCGGCCAGGGCGCTGCAGGACAGGAGGTGGGATGACGTCGTCTTCTCCTCTCAGATGGCTGTCGAGGTGTCGTCGAAGGCGGTTCTGCTCTCCCTCGGTATCGACTTCCCGAAACAACACGACATCAGCTCGGTCTTCACCGAGTCGTTGGGGGGTCGCGAAGTCCCCGCCTGGTTCGAAGTGCAGAGGCTGGCTTCAAACATCTCCAAGTTCGCGGAGATGAGGTCGTTGGCAGAGTACGCCTACGAGAAGGGCGTGGGGCAGAGCCACTTCAAGGGGTATGCAGCGACGGCCCTGAAGGAGGCCCGTTTCCACGTTGCCGCGTGCAAGAGGTTGCTGACCGCGAAGTTTAGCACAAAGTCGGAGACTCGTTCCTCAGGAAGGTGAACGGCGTCGACAGGCCTGGTGGTCAACAAGTCGCTTTCCTCGCGTGTTTCGGCCGTCCTTCTTTCGTGACATCCTCCCACGACTGAAGGTCGTGGGCTTCCAGCCCCTGTTTCATGGCGTATAGTTCCTGCTTCCTCGACCTGGCTTGCGCGTCCCGCTGTCGGGACGGGTAGAGGCCCTGTCTCCACAGGCTTGAGTTCGGGCATGCCCTGCCCTACCTGAGCGAGTCCTCGCTTCAGCACGATACGTGCGGCGTTGATGTCGCGGTCCATCATCTTTCCACAGCCGGCGCATTCGAACTGCCTGATCGACAGCGGGACCTGGTTGAGCGCCCCGCAGAAGAAGCACTCCTGTGTGGAGCATGCTGGCTGAACCCTGACCAAGAGCTTGCCTGCCCTCGACGCCTTGTATTCGGTGAACCTGACCAGCTGGGACCAGCCCGCGTCGTATATCGATTTGGCGAGCGCGTGGTTTCTCACCATGTTCCTGACCTTCAGATCCTCGAAGGCGATGAGGGAATGGCTCCTCACGAGCAGCGTCGAGAGCTTGTGGTTGAGGTCTGCCCTCTGGCGCCTCACCCCCGCGTGCCGGGAGGCGACCCTCTGTCTCGCCTTGAACCAGTTGTTCGAGCCCTTCTTCCTGCGGGAGAGGGAACGCTGCAGGCGCTTCAGCGTTTTCTCGGCGGCCCTGAGAAACTTCGGGTGTTCGACCTTCTCCCCGTCAGATGTGGCTATCAGAGAGAGGAGACCGAGGTCGATGCCGACGGGCGATTCGACTGGCGCCCTCATCACGGCCAACGAAGCATTCTGTAGCGGCACAACCTCATCGTAGACGAGGGAGGCGTACCACTCGCCGTCAGACTCCCTGGTCACCGTGCACGTCTTCAGCCTAGAGTCTCTTGGCAACGGCCTGTGGAACACCGCCTTCACGTTCCCCGCCTTAGAGAGGAAGAGCCTCTTCCTGGGCACGTCGGGCTTCACCGACCCGTTGTATGCCTGGGGATAGGTGAACGACCCCGACTCGGAGAACCCCTTGAACCTGGGGTACCTCGCCCTGTGCTCGAAGAACGCTTCGAACGCCCTGTCCAGTCGGCGGAGTACATCCTGTCCTGCCTGCGAGTAGAGTCCTCCCAGTAGCGGGTCGGCTTGCCTCTCCGCTGTCAGTATCCGGCACTGCTGGCTGTAGGAGGTGGAGAGCCGCTGCTCCTCCCAACGCCTCTTCCGACGGGCGAGGGCGTCGTTCCAGAGTCTCCGCCCTGCCTCGATCATCCTCAGCAGTCCCTGCTCCTGCCTGCGATTCGGGTACAGACGGAACCGGAACGCTGACTTCATGCCACCCGGAAGTTGGTACACCGTCATCCCATAAAAGCCCCTATGCATTCATCCCAGGCCTAAACCACCTGGGCTTTCTGCCGCAGCCAGGTAAGGCAGGTCACTGGGGTCCTTGATTTTGTTGGGTTGCGAGGTCTCCCTGCGGATTGGTTGATAGGCTGAGTATCGGATTCGCATTCCTTCTGCGGCCCCGCTTCTTCCTCCTTGCAAGGGAAGGGTCCTCTCAACGGCTTGGCTGTGAACTACAACCGGTCAAGACTGGCGGCTTCTCGCTCCACGGGAACAGACTTGGTTATCCGCCTGCGTTGGACAAGCAGAGGCAGTTCCTCCACGCGGGCCTGTTCCAGACCCGCAGCCAGAATGTTGCGTGCCGCGCTCGCATCCCTGTCAAGGACGAGAACGCAGCTCGGGGACGAATGCGTCCGTTCGTCCAGTCCTTTCGGAACCATCGCTCCGCACCGAGAGCATTTCTACGACATCCCTCTTAGGTTGACGAGCACGACCCGTCCACCGCGCCTTTCTGCCTTGTGGGCAGTTAGTCGGCGCATTTGGTCCCGGAGGCGTCCGCTATTGCCGATGCCAGATTGTGGTTCTTCACCATGTTCGGAATCTTCAGGTCTTCGAATATGATGGTCGAGTATTCAGATGCCAGATTGGCCGAGATTAACCAACCCGCCCGCTCTCATTCACCGACTGAAATCGGTGGGCTTCTTGCTCGCAACTCTAGTTGAACTGGCTGATCCATGGTAGCAAGATTGGGGGGCGGGCGGTCAAGCGCTGTTAAATCTTTGCGTCGTAGATACAAAGTTTAATATAAAACTGTGCAATGAGAGCGCCAATGGACGTGGAGACGGCGAAGAGGGCAATCAGGGACCAGGAAGAAGAGATAACGACCAAACTGCGAAACGAGAAGATCATTACGAGAGAGTTCCTCAAAGGAGCCAGGGAGGTCATCTCGTCCCCCAACGCTCTGGTTCTGAAAGGTGTCCGCCGCTGCGGCAAATCGGTGGCATCAATCCTACTTGCAAGAGAGGGAAGGTTCGCTTATGTGAACTTCGATGACCCCACCCTGGCCGGCATCCACCAGTCCGACTTGAGAACAGTCGTCGAAGCCATATACTCTCTCAAGGGCGACTTCGAAACGCTCGTTCTCGACGAGGTGCAAAACGCAGCTGGCTGGGAACTTCTGGTGTCCAGGCTCAGGGAGACCAAGAAAGTGATAGTGACAGGAAGCAACGCGTCTCTGCTCTCGAGAGAGTTCTCAACGAGTCTCACAGGAAGATACGTCGGTTTCACCGCCTTCCCCTTCTCATTCAGGGAACACCTTGACATGCTTGGCTCAAGGCCTGATGTTCACCTGACAAAGGACATCGCGCAGACCAAGAACCTGTTAGAAGGCTACATTAGGATGGGAGGATTCGCCGAGACGAGGAAGTTTGGAGAAAGATTTCTTCTACAAATCTACGATGATATAATCGCGAAAGACGTGGAGAGGAGATACAATCTCAGGTTCCGCCAGACCTTCAGAGATATGGCAAGATACATCATGTCAAATGCTGCGAAGGAACTCACCTTCAACAAGCTAAAGAACATCTTCGGTCTGAGCAGCGTTCACACAGCAAGGAACTATGTGGGCTACCTTGAGGACGCATACCTCATTTTCTCCCTTCAACGGTATCATCCAAAGTTGAAGATGCAGATGATGGCGCCGAGGAAAGCCTACTGCATCGACACCGGGATAGTGAACATTCTGACTTCAAGCGCGGGGGAAGACAGAGGAAGGCTGATGGAGAACCTCGTCGCGGTAGAGCTCTGGAGGCGCATATCATACTGGAATCCTGGGTTCACCTTGAACTACTGGAAGAACCATGTGGGC
>JAFMAU010000070.1 GCA_029784825.1 Nitrososphaerota archaeon
CCGCGGATCTCGGCCTCGTCTCTCACCCCGCCGAGGCTGACGCGCACGAACTTGCGTCCCAGGCTTTCGGCGATGGACTGTCCCAGCGAAGTCTTGCCGGTTCCGGGTGGACCGACGAAACACAGGATGGGTTGGCGTTCCTTCTTGGGCTTGAGCGAGCGCACCTCCTCAGGTTTGGTCTTCGACAAGTCTTCAGCGTAAGAGACCAGACTTTGCAAGTCGCTGACCAGGTCCTCGGGCCTTCTCTGGGGACGAAGCCATGGACCGAACGACACTTCGAGTTCCGCGTTCGCCTTGGGGGTAAGCTCGTACCTTCCGTCATCTCGCTTGCTTATGGTCCCCTCCCCAGTCATCCTCTCAAGCAGAGGATAGATTGAACCTGGAGACGGCCGCCACCATCCGCGGGTCATCGCCTCGACACCGTCCATGAGTTCCACACCATTCTTCGGTGAGGCGGATAGAAGAGACACGACCATCATCCTAAGCCCACGCCTCCGATGCATGGTGAACCTGAATGGCCACACAGGAGCGAAATCGGATTATCGATATTTATTCCTATACCTGATGCTAGCGGCAAAATCGCTTTTCCGATATTCTTAAATTGGCGGTACCCGGTGGTCGCCAAGGAGGCGAAAACACACGCAGACAACGTACGACGACAGGCACCTTCGTGCGAGGAACGGATTCTTCTGGGCGCTGGTGGCCCTGGCAATCGTGGCGGTCGTTGCAGTCGTTGGAGCCGTTCTGGCTCACAGCTACTTCTACCCGAGCGGCATGATGTACTACGGGTATCCAGGATTCGGCTGGTGGTTCTTCCCGTTCGGGTTCTTCTTCTTCCTGATCTTCATGTTCTTCATCTTCAGGGTGGCCTTCTGGGGCTGGGGAGGCGGCTGGGGATGGAGGCGCAGGTACTGGTACGGCTACGGAGACGCCAGGGAGATCCTACGCCAGAGGTACGCCCGCGGAGAAATCACGAAGGAGCAGTTCGAGCAGATGTCGAGAGACCTGGAGCAGCATCGGTAGCTCCGGGCTCCCGCCCCAATTGTTTATCCGATGCCGTCGGTTCAAGCCTCGCGCTTGCAGAGGATAGTCGTACGCAGGGCACGCCGCGCTGACTCTGAAGGGTTCATCGGCCTCGTCCTTGCTCTCGCGAAGTTCGAGAAGCTCGATCCGCCGTCGGCGGAGGGGAGGAAGCGCCTGGCCGACGACGTGTTCAGGAAGAAGAGGATAAACCTCCTCGTGGCTGCAGAGGGCGAGAAGCTCGTCGGGTACGCCCTGTACTTCTACTCCTACTCTTCCTTCGTGGCCCGACCCACCCTCTACCTGGAGGACCTCTTCGTCCTGGACGAGTACCGGAAGCGTGGAGTGGGTTCAGCCCTTTTCAGGAGGTGCGTTGAAGTGGCGGTCACCATGAAGTGCGGAAGGATGGAATGGTCTGTGCTAACGTGGAACCAGAAGGCGATCGAATTCTACGAGCGCCTAGGCGCAAGGAGGCTCTCCGACTGGCATGTCTACAGGCTCGACGAAGCCGGCCTCGCTGAGGTCACGAGGCGCATCCACTGAGACTTCACCACGGCCTTGAGAATCAGGTCCCTCTTCGTGGATTACGACGGCACAATCGCCCCCCTCGGAGCCCCCAGAAGCGAGTCGCGCGTCTTCAAGGACGTCGAGGAGGAACTTCAGAAGATATCTCTGAAAGTGCCAGTGTGCGTTGTCACCGCGAAGGACTTCGACTTCGTCCACGAGAGGTGCGGGTTCGCCTCAGGATGGGCCTGCGCGTCAGGGCTAGACGTCAGGCTGGCTGACGGGAGGACGTTCTCCGCCAAGAAGCTCAGGGACCTGAAGGACGCACTTGATGCCGCCAGCTTCGGCGAGGGCCTGGGCGCCCAGAGAGAGCTGAAACACGGACCCAACGGGGAGCTGCTGGGGGTAGGAATCGACTGGAGCCATGCCCAGGAGGCGGGGGCGGTCTTGATCGGCAGGGTGAGATCCCTATCGATGGCAGGACACTACGTGGCTTTCGACGGATATTCGTCATTCGCCGACATCTACGCCGCTCCCCCGAACAAGGGGAAGGCGGTGAAACTGCTGATGAGGGCCCTGGGGGAGGATTCTTGCGCCATGTTTATAGGCGATTCAGAGAATGATAACACCGCATTCCGAGAGGTGGATGTAGCCATTGGGGTGAACCACGGCCAGCCTACAGGTGGGCTCGAGTGCGGCTATTTCGTTGAACAAGGCAGACTTGCGGGGTTCCTCAGGTCGCTCAGCGGCAGAGGACTGGACTTCACGCCTAGGCTATCTGAGGTTCGAACCCGGGGTGTCGACTAGATGAGAGTGGGAGTGATCATGTATGAGACGAGCCTCACGAAGGGGCAGGAACTTGTCGCACAGCGGATGGTCAGGGAACTCAGGCGGGAGGGCACCGAAGCGTACCTGATTACGAGCGTGTACCACGACTACGAGGAGGTCGTCCCAGCAGCTGAGGTGAGCGACAGGGGAGGATATCTCCACTCGTTTGACGAAGCTTTGGACATACCAGTCGTGAGGGTCGCCAGCCAGCAGGGGAACTGGCCCCCGAGGCGCATCGTGTTCACCGACTTCGTGCCGGTCCTTGACAAGATAGTGGACGACCTCAGGCTGGACGTCTTGGTGACGCACTCGACCCTGTGGAACGGCCCCGAGGAGGTGGCGAAGTTCGTCGAATGGAGGAGGAATCAGGCCCGCGGGGGCGCCCCGGTGAGGCCGCTAGTGTTCTGCCACATGTCGCATTTTCAGGAGCCTTCTGACGAGAGGTACGACCTTGGAGAGAGGACTTTCAGGCAGGCGTGGAACCAGGTCAGCCTCCCCACGATCCTCAAGGTCGCCGACTTCATCCTTGTAACGACGCCCTACGAGAAGGATTCGATGAAGAAGGTCGCGAGCCTCCCCGAGGACAAGTTCATCATGTTTCCAGGAGGCATCGACTCCGCGCTCCTCGAGTTCGGACAGCCTTCGGAGTTCAGGCGCAGGTTCGGAATCCCCCCAGACGTTAAGCTGATCTCCTACGTCGGGTCTGTCGAAGAGAGGAAGAACCCGAAGTCGCTTCTGGCGCTGTCAGAACTGCTCGGCGGCAGGGAGGACATCCGCTTCGTCATAGCGGGCAGGTTGGAGGGGAGCTACGGCGAAGAGGTGAAGGCGGCATCGGAAAGGTTCCCGCTCGTGACGGTCACTGGGCCGCTGTCCGAAAGTGAGTATCTCGGACTCCTCAGCGAGAGCTATCTCAACATCAACATGAGCAGGTCGGAGGCGCTCGGGCTCGCTCAGATCGAGTTCATGTACGAGGGAGTCCCGGTGATCACTTCGGGAGCCGGGGGCCAGTCCTGGATAGTCAAGGATGGGTCCACGGGCTTTGTTGTGCAAGGGCCCGACGACCTGAAAGGAGCCGCTCGCGCCATCGCGACCCTTGTCGACGACCAGTGGAAGAGGGACAAGCTGGGGCGGAAGGCACGGGAAGCGGCGCGCGGCTTCACGATGCCCATCCTCATACGGCAGTTCACAAAGAAGGTCTCGGCCCGCCTGATGCTCGGAAGGTCAAGCTCCGATAAGGATCTTGAGCCAGACGAGAAGCTCATCGAGGCATGGGTCAAGAAAGGCTACAAGGTGGCTGTCACCACAAAGAAACTCCTGGTTGATTCGGCCAAAGGGGGAGCGCAGGAAGTCATCCCCCTCGGAGAGATAACCCGGTTCAGGCGCTGCAGGAAGATCTCCTGGAGGTCCCTTCTGATTGGTGGCGTCGCGAGCATCGTCCTCTTCGCCGCCGCATACTTCGACCAGTCCGCGAGGGCATCACTCAGGGAGGGTCTGATCTCCCTCTCGTCGTACATCACCCCCGACTTCGCCCGGGGAATCGTGTGGATCTTCTCGTCGATTCCCGTGAGCATATCTCTGGCGTTCCTGGCGCTCACGGCCACCGAAGGGTACCAGATTCTGTACGGGGTCAGGAAGGTCTTTCTTCCCCTTGACTTCGTAAAGGCGCTCCGGATCGCCGACGAACTGACTCCGCGGAGCCTCTTCCAGCCGGAGCAGATTCCGTGAAAGAGCGCAGAGACTTCAGGGTTTCTCCATACTTCACAGATATATTCGACCTAATCTGGGCCTTACAGGGAGATTTCCTTAGTGCAACGGGTGATGCTGTTCCAGGAGGCCCGCGGCGGAGACAAGTTCCTTCTGGGCGGGAAGGGGTACGGCCTCGTGGAGATGACTTCCCTGGGCCTGCCGGTTCCACCTGGGTTCGTCGTGACGACTGAAGTCTGCAAGCAGTACTACGGAGACGGAGAGAGGCTGCCGGCCGGTCTCATGAGCGAGATCAGGGAAAAGATCGCCCATGTCGAAAGGCAGACGGGGAAGAGATTCGGAGGAGACGACAGGCCCCTCCTGTTCTCTGTAAGGTCAGGGGCGCCGTTCTCGATGCCAGGGATGATGGACACCATCCTCAACCTGGGCTTGAATGACGGGACCACCGAACGGCTCGCAGCGATCACGAAGAACGAGCGGTTCGCATACGACTCTTACAGGAGGCTCATCCAGATGTTCGGGAAGGTGGCCATGGGCGCCGACGCCGCCTCGTTCGAGAAGGTCCTCGAGGAGCGAAGGAGGGCGGCGGGGGCGAAGATGGACATCGACCTCTCTCCCGGGGAGCTCAAGAAAGTGGCGGAGGAATTCAAGAAGATAGTGAAGGACGAGACCGGGCGGGAGTTCCCGCAAGACCCCTTTGTCCAGCTCGAGATGGCCGTGGAGGCCGTCCTGAAGTCGTGGAACAACGAAAGGGCGAAGGAGTACAGGAAGTACTATCGCATCGGCGAGGAGCTCGGCACAGCTGTCAACATCCAGTCAATGGTGTTCGGGAACTTCGGCGAGACGTCGGGCTCCGGGGTGGGGTTCACCCGGAATCCTTCGACAGGGGAGAACAGGCTGTTCGGCGAATACCTCCCCAACTCCCAGGGCGAGGACGTAGTGGCGGGGGTACGCACGCCCATGAAGCTCGACATGATGCCTGCGGACGTCCGCTCGAAGCTTCAGGAAGTCGCGAAGAACTTGGAGGCGCACTTCCGGGATATGCAGGACTTCGAGTTCACCGTGGAGGACGGGAAGCTGTACACCCTTCAGACCAGGAACGGAAAGAGGACTGCGCAGGCGGCAGTGAAGATCGCAGTGGACATGGCGAAGGAGGGGTTGATCGCGCCCGGCGAGTCGGTGGCGAGGGTCGAGCCCGACGCGCTCGAAGCGCTCCTTCACAGGAGACTCGACCCCAATTCGAACGACAAGCCTGTGGCAAAGGGGCTGGACGCGTCCCCCGGGGCCGCGTCCGGAGAAGTGGTCTTTGACACCGACGAGGCCGCGAAGTTGGGCGGGAACAGCAAGTTCATCCTCGTGAGGCCCGAGACCACCCCGGAAGACATCAAGGGGATGATCCCCGCACAGGGGGTCCTCACGATGAGGGGAGGGATGACATCCCACGCCGCTGTGGTCGCCAGAGGGATGGGCAAGCCGGCGGTCGTAGGGTGCAGCGAAATCGAAGTATTCATGGAAGAGGGATACTTCCTGACGCAGTCAGGCCAGAAGATAGCAAAGGGGGAGACGATCACGATCGACGGTACCACAGGGAACGTATATCGTGGGGTAGTGAAGATGGTCGAGCCGGAGCCGTCCCCCGAACTGAGCGCCCTGCTGAAGACGGCCGACGGCATCAGGAAGCTTGGAGTCTGGGCCAACGCCGACACCCCGGAGGCGGCGTCGAGGGCGAGAGAGTTCGGAGCCGAGGGGGTTGGGCTGTGCAGGACCGAGAGGATGTTTAACGCGCCGAACAGGCTCCCCATCGTCAGGGACATGATAATGAGCAGGGACGTCGATGCCAGGAGGAAGCACCTCTACAGGCTGTTCCCATTCCAGCTCTCAGACTTCAAGGGGATATTCGCAGCCATGGGCGGAAAGCCAGTGGTCGTCAGGCTGCTCGACCTCCCCCTGCACGAGTTCCTCCCGCCTCTGGAGGACCTGATTCTGGACCTGCAGTCGATGAAGGAAAAGGGCGCCGGCAGCGAGGAGGTGGAGCGGGCGGAAGCGATGCTGAACAGAGTGAGACAGCTGTCCGAGCACAACCCGATGATAGGACACCGCGGCTGCAGACTCGCAGTCACCTATCCAGAGATCTACGAGATGCAGACGAAGGCGATCTTGCAGGCCGCCATAGAGCTGTCGAGGGAAGGCAGGCAGGGGGCGAAGGTGAAGATCATGATCCCTCTGGTTGCGCTGGCCGATGAGTTCAGGTTCCTAAGAGGGATCGTGGAGTCCGCCGCGGATGCGCTGTTCAAGGAGCTCGGGGAGAGGACGGACTACCAGGTCGGGACGATGATCGAGACACCAAGGGCGGCGCTCACGGCTGGCGAGATTGCGAAGTACTCTGACTTCTTCTCCTTCGGGACCAACGACCTAACACAGACGACCTTCGGGTTCAGCAGGGACGACGTCGAGGCGAAGTTCATCCCGAAGTACATGGAGATGGGGATCCTTCCGCAGAGCCCCTTTGATTCTGTGGACACCACAGGCGTCGGGCGCCTCGTGAAGACCGCGGTCGACGACGGGAGGAGGACCAAGCCGACGCTTGAGGTGGGCATCTGCGGAGAGCACGGGGGGGACCCGAAGAGCATCAAGTTCTTCGCTGAGGCCGGCCTGAACTACGTCAGCTGCTCCGCTTTCAGGGTCCCGGTGGCAAGGCTGGCGGCTGCCCACGCAGCCCTCGAAAACGCCGCAAGCACAGGCACCGCTTAGGTTAGGGTCAACCTGGGGGCCCATCCAACCCCACGTTTTCATCATTGAGAATCGTCGCTCACCTTTAATTGGCTCAGGGGGGTATCCCTAAGACGTTAGGGCATGGTGCTGAGGGTCCGTTTTCACGGCCGCGGGGGCCAAGGAGCGAAGACCGCGAGCCGAATCCTGGGGGACGCGGCATTCAACGACGGGTACTTCGTGCAGGATTTCCCCATCTACGGTGCTGAGAGACGGGGAGCCCCGGTTACCTCATTCACAAGGTTCTCCGACTCTGACATTACCGAGAGGGGTTTCATCTTCTCCCCTGACATTTCGGCGGTCATGGACGACTCGCTCATCGTGGACGCGCTGGCCAGCCCCTTCGCTGGGCTCAGGAAGGGGGGTTGCGCGGTGGTCAATACGACAAGGAACCGCGAGTCAGTCATCCCCGCGCGCAAGGACGTCACGGTGGTCACAGTCGATTTGACGGGCCAAGCTCTGAAGTACCTTGGCAAGCCCATCCTCAGCGCCGGGATAGCCGCAGCGGTGGCAAGGGTGGCTGGCATCAAGGAGGAGCCTTTCCTCACAGCCGTGGCGGAGGAGCTCAGGGAGGCGGGCCTTTCCGAAGAGATGGTGAAGAAGAATGTCGAGTTCGCCATGGCGATCTACGGGGACCTGGACCCTCTTGTCCTCAGGACTGAGGAGCTCGAGGCAAAGGAGGAGCTCGTGCCTCTTGCTCTGGTGGTCGCCGGCGAGGGGACCGAGGATGTGACGAAGACAGGCAACTCGGCTATCCGCCACACCGGCAACTGGAGGACGTACAGACCTGCCATCGACTACGAGAGGTGCACCGACTGCATGATCTGCTATGCCTACTGCCCCGAGTCGGCAATGTCGGTGGGGCGCGACGGAAGGGTGAAGATAGACTACGACAATTGCAAGGGATGCATGATCTGCGTGACCGAGTGCCCCCTCAGGGCAATCGGACAGACTAGGGAGAGGGGGCCCCAGTGAACGGGAAGCTGCTGACCGGGAACGCAGCCGCGGCGTCCGCCGCGAGGCTCGCAAGGGTCGACTACGTCCCAGCCTATCCCATAACCCCCCAGACCGAGATCATCGAGACGATCGCGGACTGGTCGAGAGAGGGGACCATGGACACGAAGTTCGTGCAACTAGAGTCGGAACACTCGATGATGACTGCTGCCGGGGCCGCGTCACTCGCGGGAGCCAGGGTGTTCACTGCCACCTCGAGCCAGGGTCTAGTCTACGCCATGGAGATGCTGTACAACGTTTCTGGCTGGCGAGCCCCGATGGTCCTTGTGAACGTCTCCAGGGCCCTCGCAGCACCCATTGTCCTGGAGCCAGACCACAACGACGTGCTTGCCGCCAGAGACAGCGGATTCCTGCAGTTCCATGCCGAGACCTGCCAGGAGGTGGCTGACCTTGTCCTTCTCGCCTACAGGGTCGCCGAAGACAGCAGGGTGATGCTCCCCGCCATAGTGAACCTCGATTGATTCTACCTTTCATTCACCAGGGAACGCGTCCTGCTCCCGGAGCAGGACGGGGTCGACAGGTTCCTGCCTCCCTATCGGCCCCTCCATCCTCTGAGGGCGAGCAGTCCGGTCTCCAAAGGCTCAGCCGTCATGGAGGGGTACGTCTACACCTACTTCAGGTACAACATGCACGCAGCCGCGCTCAGGGCAAGGAAGGTCTTCAGCGAGGCGTCGAGGGACTATCAGAAGCTGTTCGGCAGGTCCTACGGCCCGGTCGAGGGGTTCATGCTGGAAGACGCAGACTACGTGCTGGTGATGTCCAACTCGTTCACCTCCATCGGCAGGCAGGCAGTCAAGAAGATGAGGGAGAGAGGGGTGGCGGCAGGGCTCCTGAAGCTCCGGATGATCAGGCCGTTCCCCACAGACGAGGTCGCCGCCCTCCTGAAAGGAAGGAAGGTAGCCGCGGTCTTCGATCAGAACCTCGCGCCTGGCGCAGGCGGGATCTTCTACCCTGAGGTCGCCGCGTCGCTCTACCATGTCAAAGACAGGCCAGGCGCGATCCTGCCTGTGATCGGGGGGCTCGGGGGGAAGCAGCTGACCCCCAAGGAGATGATGTCGATTTTCGAAGAGATGAAAGCCATCGACAGGGAGGGGAAGGCACCGGCCCCGATGTTCCTGATGCGTGACGACGAGCTGGCCAAGGTAAGGAGGGCGGTAACAACTGCCACGGGGGAGAGCTGATGGCTGCCACCACCAGATTCAAGACCCTGAAAGACTTGCCGACAGAGGACTACGTCGCACCGGGCAACACCATGTGCGCAGGGTGCGGCGAGATACTCGCTGTGAGGGTCTTCCACAAGGTCCTGGGGCCGAAGGTCGCCTGGGTCAACGCAGCCGGCTGCATGACGATAATGATGTCCTACCCTCTCAGCCCCCTGCGGTCCACCTGGCTCTACACCGCGTTCGCGAGCGCCCCGGCGGGGGCGCAGGG
>JAFMAU010000071.1 GCA_029784825.1 Nitrososphaerota archaeon
CGTCCTGGCGGTCTTGGCCATCGTGTTCACGCAGTACCTGCCGGGGAGCTTTTCCTTCGGGTTCTGACCCCCGTTTTAAGCGGTCCGCGCCTCCGTGATGGATGAAGACCGCACTTCAGACAACGCGAAGAAACGCCATCTCCACGATCATCGCCACGATACTCGTCGTCGCAATGACCATAGTCGCGGCCGGGGTCCTCTACACGTACTTCAGCACCACAGCCAGCAGGGCTCAGAACACTGCGCAGGTCCAGATCCAGGCCTCGCTCGCCGTCCCCAACGGTCAGGCCACCGCAACCAACCCGGGCACGGGGACACTGACCGTGACCAACTCCGGGTCGATCGCGGTGACGGGCCTGACCGCCAGCGGGTCTGGCTTCGCCTACCAGGCCTTCGACTATGACGGCACCAGCGCCATCAGCACGAGCAATCCGGTCCCTCCGGGGAGCGGGAGCAGCATCACCTTCACGGCAGCCTCCGCCACGTCAGGAACCGCCTACGCGATCACGGTCACGGCGACCTTCGCCAACGGAGCCACCCAGACTCAGGTGGTCACCGTAACGGCGCAGTAGCAAAGCATGGGTCTGCGGCGGGCAGGCCCTACCCCTTCTTTTAGCAGGAAAGCCTCATGTCAGGAGATGAAGGTTCGGAAAGCCAGGAGGGCCCAGGCTGAAATCATTGGGGCGTTGTTCTTCATAGTCCTCGCGATGGTCGTGTTCAGCCTCTTCACGGCCCTCACGGCAGCGCAGTACTCCATGGCGAGGCAGGCGGCCGAGGCCCAGTCTGTGGTCGGCGAGAAGGCGGACGAGAGCCTTTCAGTGAACCTTGGTTCGGGGACGGTGACGGTCCGTAACAACGGCCCAACCACCGCCGCCATTTCCTATTACCTGGGCGTGAACGGCGGCGGTCAACAGCAGGTCGTGGCTCTTAATCAGAAGGTGACAGTCGCCCCTCGAGGGACTTCGACATTTTCGGTCAGCCCATCCTTCCTGAGCGTTGGGGTGGTGACTTCCTACGGAAACGTTTGGTGGAGTTCTTGACAGAATCCTCTTCGGCTCCCCCTTTGGGGCCACGAGACAGTATGAGCAAGGTGTTGAATAGGCGCTGGCTAGAGTCAGCGAATCGCAGGAGCCTGAACCAACTTGGGCAGCGGGTGACTCGCCGCTTGGACTTTCTGGGCAACACCGTCCACAAGCCGGTAAGTCCGCATCAATTGCCCCTGGAAGACACCGGTCTCGACCATCCTCATGCTCTCGAGCCTCTTCATGTGCCAAGTAAGGGCCTGAGAGCTCAACCCAAGGAACTCTGCCAACTTCATATGTGTCAGAGGATGTTCTTCTGATAGAAGCGTCAAAATCTTCCCTGCTGTCCCCTGCCGCAAGAGCGAAATTACCTTGCGCTCTGTCTCCGCGTACTTCCCAGCCCCGAAGAACCTCCTGTATTTCCCGGTCCGACACTCCTCAATCTCGCCATTCTTGGCGAGCATCCAGGTGTGGTACTGGACGGTGCCCATGGGGAGCCCCAGGTCCTCGCTAACTTCCCTCATGTAGACGCCGGGGTTCGTGAGGATGAAGGCCATGATTTCCCCCCTCGTCGAAAGGTTGGCAGGATAGGGGCCGCTGGCGAGCGTCCAATTGCCGAGGGGAGCGACGGCCTGAAGGATACCGTTGACGCCGTTCGGTTGGGTTCCCTGTGCCATGCCGTGGCGGCCCTGGGCCACCGATGAATCAACCAGCACAGACGCGTCGAGGAGCAGCGCTACCACGACCAGTGCAGTGAGCGCCTTGATGCTGTTCGTATCCCTTACCAGCGCCATGTAACGGAAGTCCGTGTTAATTACGGATATTCCCGAAGGCTCCCGCCCAATGTAAGCGGTTGTATCAGAACCGTTAAACGCATGACGAGGCTCGGCCGGCTGGGTATGCGGTCAGGGGTGTGACTCCACGCGCTCACTTGCAAGGACATGGGCCATCACGAAGTACGAGCTGACCTGGGACCTGAGAAAGAGGCGGACTCCCGTCGTCATGGGCCTGATTCTACTGGCATCGTTCTACTTCGCCTACCTCGTCCCTATCATCTTCGGCAAGTCGATCACCGAGGAGCGCACGCTGCTGGGAATAAGCTTCGGGAGTGGACTCTGGTGGGTGAATGCCGTCTATGACGTGTTCGATTTATTCGCTAGCGGCCTTTTCCCTCTTCTCATAGGAGGGTTCATCGCGGCCGACTCGCTCGCGACGGAGTTCGATGAGAACACCATAGTCCCTCTCCTCTCTCAACCAGTCAAACGGTCGGAGGTGTACCTCGGGAAGTTCTTCGCGAAGTTCTTGTTACTCCTCGCTGTGGCTGTACTCTTCACCCTGGTGACCGTGGGCCTTTCCCAAGCCTCGCTTGGGGCCCAAGGGAACCTGGGCATGATTCCGTTGGTGGTGTTCGCCGAACTCGGGGCCTTCCTGGAGTTCGCGGCGATCGGATTCTTCCTAAGCTCCATCGCCCGCTCTGGAATGATGGTCCTTGGACTTCTCATTGGCTTGTTCTTCGGGGTCATATGGACGGTGCTGCTGCTGGGCTTCCAGTTCGGCATACAGGAGCCCATGTTCCTGCTACCTGTCGCTAACGCCGCGTTTCTACTGCAAGTCGTAGCATACTACGTCTTCCAGCCCTGGGGGGTAATGGTGCTGCAGGGCGTCGCTTTGGGCGCTCTCACACAACAAGTCGCGGTCACGGTAATCTCGGCCATGGAGTACGTTCTCGCGGGTCTTGCGGTGAATCTTGTCGCCTTCCTCGTCGCGGGATATTACTTCTTCAGGAAAGCGGAGGTCAAGGGATAGTGCACAAGAGAGGCAGAGACCGTCATTGAGCGCTCAGTCTAGCGCGTCCCCAGAGTTCGCCCTGGAAGTGAAGAACCTCATGAAGTCATACGGCGCTTACCCCGGCGTCTGGGACGTGAGCCTGACCGTCGAACAGGGAACCCTGCACGGCTTCCTGGGGCCCAACGGCTCGGGAAAGACCACGACGATGAAGTGCGTCATGGGCCTCCTGCACAAGACCTCGGGGCTGATCAAGGTGTTTGGCGAGGAGCCCCATGGTGATGCGAGAGAGCTGAAGAAACGGGTCGGCTATATGCCCGAGTCCCCGTCGTTTCCCGCCTATCTGAAGGGTCGGGAGGTCCTCATCACCTATGGCAGAATCAGGGCGGCTTCGGATGGGGCGAGACTCAGAGAGGAGTCCAGGTCGCTCCTCCAGCAGGTCGGCCTCGCTGATGCGGCTGAAAAGCCCTTTGGGAAATACAGCAGAGGGATGCAGACCAGGCTCGGGATCGCGGTGGCCATGTTAGGAAAGCCTGACTTGCTCATCCTTGACGAGCCGACGGAGGGCCTCGACCCAGTCGGAGTCGCCGACGTGCGGAATCTGCTCGAGGGCTTGGTTTCCGAAGGCCGTAGCGTCCTGCTGTCGTCGCATCAGCTATCCGAAGTCAAGCAGATGTGCGGCAAGGTCACCGTTGTGAACAAGGGCAGGACCGTCATCGAAGGATCTGTTGAGGATTTGGCAAAGCGCCTGCATGGCGGGATAGTATACAGGGCGGAATTCGACTCGCTGGCGCCCGACCTGATGGACGAGTTGAAGACGGTCGACGGCGTGTCTGAAGTCACCTCTGTGGAGGAAGACGTGGTCGCAGTCCTGATATCGAAAGATTACGACGTGAGGCCATTGCTAGCAAGGCTGGCGGTCAAGCACGGCTCTTTGCTCCTGTCGTGCGAAAGGGAAGAGACGCCGCTTGAGGAGCTCTTCATCTCATTGGTAAAGGAGAACAAGTAGATGATGGACTCTCCATGCTAGACTGTAGACACATAATGGCAGACCATCCGCTGGCCGTCAACAGCGTTCCTTGCTCATCCGCCAATCAGCCAAGCGCTCCCCAAGGTCGACAGGGTTTCGTAGCTGACCGTGGTTACGACAGGGACTGTCTCGGTGATCCAGTAGGCGTAGGTGCTGTAGACAGCCGAGCAGGAGTACTGCGAGCCTGACGGGCAGTAACTCATCTGGCCAAAGCTGACAGTGCGGGGCTGGTACACTGGCGAGCAGGAGTACTGCGTGGCCGAGCTTCCGGTTGGACAATACGAGAGCTGGCCTAGGCTGGTCGTGGTCGTCTGCTGGCGGTAGACTGGCGAGCAGGTATAGTAGCTTCCTGTGTACCGGTTCGGCGCCGGGCAGTACGACAGCTGGCCGAGCGACTCGGTCTGGTAGCTCGTCTGGGTGGTGTACACCGGGTAGCAGGTTATCCCGAGCTGGTAGGCGTAGGAGGGGCAGCTGGACGAGAAGCCCTCATACTCCCGCGTGTACGTGGTGCTGATGTATGCGTCCGCGTATAGGGTCACGTAGTGGACGACGACGTTGACTACGGTCACGGTCGAGGTCCAGCAGAAGGGCCAGAGGCAGCGCCACACGCAGGCACCCGTCCTGACGTCGATAGGCACGCAGATCTCGTACCCGTGCATGACTGTCTCGGTCGTGGTGTATGTGGTGGTGTAGCTGTAGGAGTAGGAGCAGAGGCCGTTCCCGGCGTTGCTCCACCCGGAGGGGCAGGTGTAGGTGGTGTGCGCCACGGTCATGTACAGATCGTAGCCGGAGAGGACGTGGGTCGTCACCGGGTAGTGGGCGGTCACGTGGTAGCCAGACAGCACGCTCGACGTGGTTGTCTCGGTCACGGTGTAGCCGACAAGGGGGTCGGTGGTCTCAACGACGTTGTATCCAGCGAGCCTCTGGCCCGTCTCCTGGACCTGCTCCTGCTGGTAGGTGGTTAGCTGCCTGGTCTGCTGCACCGTCTGCACCTGGGAGGTGATGTAGAGACCCCTGCTTGTCACCAGGGTGACGCTTGTCAGGCTCGGCAGGGAGCTTCCGAGAAACGACTCGGCCAGCGAGGTTATGTTGATCGTCATGGTCTGTCCCGGCTTCACGACGTAGTTGACGGGCTCTGAGAGGGCCTGACCGTTGCCCTCCTGCAGGAGCGCGTATACGATGTCGGTCGCCACCCCCGAAGCCTGGTGAAGCTCGAGGATGGTCCCCGTCTGGGTCGAGGCTGACAGCCCCGAAAGCTCCTGCTGCCGCAGGGCCAACGCGCTCTCGACGCTGACCTGCTTGGTCGCGAGGCCCGACTGCCCGGATGCCAGGGTGCCCACCCCGACCATGGCGGTGGCTACGAGGGCGACGAAGAAGATCGATACGGGCAGGGAAGCTATGCCTTTCCTCCGATGGGCGAGGGCGTTCATCGGGCGTGAAGGGGGGCGCGCCTTTTAACGCGGACTAGGATGAGAGCTGGAACTCGAAGCTCTTCCCGATGCTGTCGATGGCCTCCACGTAGAAGGAGCCTGGGACGCTGCCGAAGGTGAGGGTCAGCTTCGCGAGCTTCTGCGTCTGTATCGTGCTGATGGCGGCACCGGAGGAGGCGTCGGTGAGGGTGAAGCTCTGGGCAGACTGCTGGGAGCCCGAGGCCACCAGGAATGCCTGCTGGGGCGGGCTCAGTGTTATCGGCTGGAGGCCGTAGTTGTAGAGGTAGAGGGTGACGGTGCTCCCCTGCACCTGGTAGCTCACCAGGCTCATCAGCTCTCCTGTCGCCTTGGCGGAGTCCTGGATCCCCTGGGCCACGCTCCCTCCGGACGAGTTCAAGCCGCTGACGTAGTAGGTGTAGAAGACCCCGAAGACCCCCACCGTGATAGAAAGCAGCAGAAGGGCGGCGATTACCTCGCTGACGCCGCTTCTATTGCAACGAGATACGTTCATCCAGAAAGAAGAAGAAGCGGAGATAAAACATCACGGAGAGTGCCCAGTAATCATAGTCAACAGCCTTTCGTTCTTGCCGCGAAAGACCATGTCCGTCGCGTCCCGTGTGAAGAAGTAAACGACCCTGTCCTCAAACGAAAAGTGCATTGGAGGAATCAACCCTCGCCCTCCCGTAAACCTCGTGAAATTCTCATCATATCCGACTGCCGGCTTCCTGATGATCGAAAGGGGCATCTCCAAGCTGTCGTCTTTTTCGTGGAACGTGATGGATTCCTTTTCTCTGACTTCGATATTTCCCGCATGCCTGTGCAAAGGCCTGCCAATCGGCTGTGAGGCATGCGCGCTGAGCCATCTCGATTTCCTGCCTGTCGTATCCAGTTCGTCGTCGAACACCCACAACGATTGAATCCAAAGTGCCTTCGTTGGAGATTTTTTCCTCACCCGTGACACGCTCATGGAGCATCGTGCGACTCCATCGGTGGCTTGGCCGTGATGCTTTGAGAAGGGGAGGCCGCATGCTTCTCAACAAGATTTCGGCGCAGCCAACCCAGGATTAGCTGGGGTATTTCCGGGTCTACGCTCTCCTTCAATAGCTTCTTGTAATGCATGACGGAAGGGCCATCCCGGGGGTCTCGCCTCAGAATGTGGGTCATCCCCTCGAGGATGTGCCACTCGCAAGGCCCTTTGACAATCTCCGCTATCGTCCGGGCGTCTTCAGGCCTGACCTGGAGGTCCTTCGACCCGTTCACGATGAGGACGGGGCAACTGATGCTGGAATACGCCTCCGAGGGGTCGAAATCCATGTGTTCTCTAATCCATTTTGCCGGCACGCGGTTCGTCCGAAAGCGTATCGCAGGCTTTGTGCCCCGGCGGACCTTCGTCAGCAGTTTCTCCTGCGCCTCGGTCAGCCTCCCGCCGTTCTGAACGCTGACGAGCCATCTGATGAGGGAACCTTTCGACCCTTTGATGGTGCCAAGGGCGCCTTCCATCATCTGCGCTTGGTAGAGCAGGATGGTGTCGAGCCTGTCGGCAGGAGCCATTAACAGGACCATCCCTGCGACCGGAATCCGCTGCGCCACAAGGGGTGCAATGTAGCATCCTTCACTGTGCCCGATCATCACGATCTTCGCCGGATCTACCTCCTTCTGGCTCTTCAGGGCGACGAGCGCCCTTGCTGCGTCGTCCACGAGGTCCCACAACCCTGCCCTGTAGTAGCTTCCTTTGCTCTCCCCTACCCCCCTCTTGTCGTACCTGAACGAGACGTAACCGGCCTTCCCGAACTCCTCCGCCAAGAAGTTGAACACGTTCAGGGGGATGAACCTGGCGCTTTCGTTCCGGTCCACCGGACCGGAGCCGTGGATGAACAGGATGGCGGGACACTTCAAAGCGTCTGCGCCGGCTTCAGCAGGCAGGCGTAACGTCCCCGAGAGCGGAATCTCTCCAGGAACATTCAGGGGTCTTTCTGTTCCTATCATCTCCTGTCATCGACAAGCAGGTAAAGGACAGCGACACCATTATATCTCTATGGAAAGCGGTTTCATCCAATGAAAATCATGAAAGTGCTCGACGAGAGGGGGACGGCCCTGATTTCCGACCCGCTGAACCTCAGGATACTCAGGGAGCTGGTTCTTTCTGACTACTCCGTGAGCGAGCTTGCGAGGAAGTTCCACACCCCCACCCTGAAGACGTGGAGGAGAGTCCAGAAACTTCTGGCCGCGGGTCTGATCGAGTTATCGAAGACTGCGAAGGTCAACAACATCGAGAAGAAGTTGTACAGGGCTGCGGCGACCAACTACATTCCGCAACAGTTCCTAGACGCGAAGCCAAAGGACGCGAACCTGACCGAGGCTTGCAAAATCTTCGCGGAGATCCAGAGGGGCATTGTGTTATCGGTTTCAAAGTTCCAAGACATCCCAGATGGGATTGAGCCGATTGACTACGCCATTTACGCGAACATGCTGGCGTTCGCTCAGGTCTGCGGTGACTCGAAGACCCAAGAGATGGTTTCTGAACTGAGACAGAAGCTATCAGAATTCGAGGCGACCGTTTCTGCGAAGCCAGGCGCTCATTGGATCATGGAGTCGCCACGACGCTGAAGGCCTGGCTGTACGTGGCTTCGTTGCTCAGGGTCCCGTCGACGACGACCGCATAGGAAGACCCCGCCGAAGCGACGAGGTCTCCGGATACGGCAGTGTTCGAAGAGACCGCCGAGTACGGGCCGCCCGACATTCCCCGTGTGGTGATCGCCGCGGTTCCTCCGTCGGCCGAGAGCGTGGACGAGTACGTGATTTGTAGCTGGGACGAGCCGCCTGTAATGGAAATCGTGAGAGATGTGAACGGAATCCCTCCGGTGTTGACCACCTGGGCGCTGACGATAGTGAACCCCGACGCCCCCACGCTGATTTCGACTTCTGGCGAGAGCCCCGCCTGGGGCCTCATGTACGACGTGACGGCGACGTAGTACACCGCCGAACCCACCACCGCGAGGGAGATGGTCAGGATGGTCGCTATGATCGTGCTGACGCCTTTTCTATTACGCGACACAATTTTCCGAACTTGCTTATCCGACGCTGGGCCTGAGGACGGGCTCTCCGGCCACGGGCTTGATCCTCTCCGCCACGGCACACGGATCCTTGACGTTGCGCAGAGCCACGCGAAACCCTGTCACCGTGAAGATGACGACGGAACCAATCCTTGAGCGGGTGAAGGGGATGCATCTACACTCTGTTCCTGTCACCGCGCTGAATGGTATGATCCACGAAGTCTCGATGGTTCCGCGCTCTATCCTGACATAGTCCTGCCCTATCGCGTAGTGGTCGGTGGAGTGAATCCAGTACACCCGGAGAGCGGCGGCGACGAAGACGAGGATGACGACGGTCAAAGCGAGGCCCAGAAGCGACAGGACCGCGGCTGGAAACAGGTCGAGACCAATCGGGACGGCAAGCGCGGCCGTGACGATGACGCATGCCCAGAGCACCAGCTCCATGAGCTCTCTCAGTACCGGCCGGAACTCTTCCTCCTCTCGCATGCCCCTGGAGGGCCTTCGGGCTTAAAACGAAGACGGACGGCTCCCCGCCGACTTTTCTTGGAAGGTACCGACTCCGGCCTCTACCAGCTCGTAATCCGGCTGAAAAGGAAGCAGTCCATCGGAGTGGGGCGCCTCGGGCGCTTCGCCTTCCCGTCAGGCTACTACGTCTATACCGGGAGTGCGAGGCGGGGTCTCGAATCCCGGATAGCGCGGCATCTGAGGAAGGAGAAGAGGCTGCGGTGGCACGTCGACTACGTCCTCCGATACGGTGACATAGCCGAGGTGCCTTTTATCTACAGATTATATAATTTCGCTTATTGGGTAAGACGTCAATTAGTCTTTTCTTCGTGATTGCTTTCCTCTTTCACCTGCGCGTACAT
>JAFMAU010000072.1 GCA_029784825.1 Nitrososphaerota archaeon
AGCTGATAAGACAATTCGGCTTCTGGTGCTCCGCCTCCAACAACGATCGCAGGGTGCTCAATGACGTCTTTGACAACCATCAAAGCATCATGCATGCTTCGCTCTGCTTCGTCGGTGACTCTTTGAGTTGCACCCCTCACCAAGATGGTAGTCGACTTCGGGTTCTTGCAACCTTCGACGAAGACCCACTTGTCCTCCTCCACCTTCCGCTCTTCGACGCGCGCAGCGTACCCCAAGTCGGACGGTGACAGGTCCTCGAAGTTGTTGACCACCCGGCCTCCTGTGGCCTTCGCAAGCTTTGTCATGTCCGATTCCTTGGCGCGCCTCACCGCCAGGACCCCCGCCTTGGCCATGTAGTGCTGGGCGATGTCGTCTATGCCCTTCTGGCACACGACCACGTTGGCGCCTACGTCGACCACCTTGTCGACCATCCCTTTCAGCATCTTCGTCTCCTCGTCAAGGAACTTCTTCATCATGGAGGGGTCGTTGATGTTGAGCTTCGCGTCGAACTCGGTCTTTTCGATCTCGAAGGGCGCGCTCACCAGCGCGATCTTGGCCTTCTCGACCACCTTGGGCATCCCGGAGTGGACAACCTCCTTGTCTAGGACTATGCCCTGGATCAGCTTGGTGTCCTTTAGCGACCCACCCGGCTTCTTCTCCACCTTCACGTTCTCGATGTCAACCCTGAACCCCTTGTCGGCCTTCTCGGCCACGGCGAGGGTGGCGTCGACCACCAGTTCGGCGAGCTCCCCTGCCTCCTTGAAGACAAGCTTCGTCTGCATGCTTGTCCGAGCCACTTTGACCAGCCACCCGCGGTCATCGGGGGTGACCTTCTCGGCGGCGTCCTCGAGCGCCTCGATGGCCCTCTTCGCTGCCTTCGAGTAGCCGTCCACAATCACTGTCGGGTGGACGTCCTTGTCGAGGAGTTCCTCCGCCTTCTCCAGAAGGGCTCCTGCGAGCACCACCGCAGATGTCGTCCCGTCGCCGACCTCGTTGTCGGTTGTCTTGGAGACCTCCACGAGCATCTTGGCTGCGGGATGCTGGACGTCGATCTCTTTCAGCATGGTGGCGCCGTCGTTGGTTATGGTCACGTCTCCGAGCGAGTCGACGAGCATCTTGTCCATCCCCCGCGGGCCAATCGAGGTCTTCACGACCTCAGAAATCAGCTTCGCCGCGGCGATGTTGTTCCTCTGGGCCTCCTTGCCCCTGCTCTGGCTCGACCCTTCCCTGAGAATCAGGACGGGCTGTCCGGACGAAGTTACGGCTGGAATAGCGGTTGTCGACATGATGTCACTTATCGGTATACAACCAATTGGGGTTTATTAGCGTTACGCGGGGACATCGCCCCTAGCGAGGGGACGGGGCGCGCCGCCCCCTCTCAATGTGGCGCTCGATACTCTCTGCCAGGCCGAAGTCCCATTCAGTCACCCCGCCCTCCGAGTGGGTCTGCAAAGACAGCTTCACGACAGTGTACCTGATGTTGATGTCCGGATGGTGCTCCTCCTTCTCAGCTATCTTTGCGACCGAATCGACGAAGGCAATGGCATCCATGAACCTCTTGAACTCGAAGGCCTTCACGATGAACTTCCCCTCTTTCTTCCATCCGCCAAGGTGCTTTAGCCTGGCGGCCACTTCGGCGTCGCTGAGCAGCGCTGGCACAAGGCCGGATCACGTCCGGTTTCGTATATAATTTAGTGAAAGGGCAACTGCAATTGACCGGGGACGTTTACCGGCCGAAATGTAGAGAGAGCGCGGGCGTTGCAGGAAAAGAAGATTCTCCAGGCCGTAGCCGGCTCTCTCGCCAGGGTCGCAGAAGCGAAGTCCAACGTGGCCGCGAGCGTCGACACCGCCGGGCTGAGGCCCCACGTAAGGAACCTCTCGAAGCCGGGCTCGCCGAGCTCTGCCATGAGAAAGGCGGGGGTCGCGCTCATAGTCGGGACTCCTGATCCCATAACTGCCGTCCCTGGGGTGGCGCTGCTCGCAGCCTCCTACGCGTCCAGGCGGAAGGACCCGGCGAAGCTCGACGACCTGGCCGCGGAGACCAGGAAGTTACTTCGCGACATCCAGGCCTTGAGCCTTTAAGTATCCGGCGACGCTGCTCGTCCCTCGATGGACCTCAAGCCGGCGAAGGGGATCAAGGTGAAGGTCAACGCGTCGCGCGAAGCGGTCTTCGGCGACGAGTCCGTCGGCGTCCAGAGGATCGCCCTCAGCGACGGAACGAAGTCGGGGGTGATGACCGGGCGGACCTTGGTCGGGTTCTGCGAAGTCGAGATGCCCAAACTAGATGGGCACAACCACTGGTACCCCGTCGAGGACCTCACCGGCGAGCACGGCGAGAAGATCGTGGAAGAAGAGATACCGATAGAGTTGGATGAAGACGAGGGCCCCGAAGAAGACACCTAGCGAGGCGTCGGCCCCGCCGGCCGAGATCGTGTTCGTCATCGACGTCTCTGCCCTCACCAAGGAAGGGTTCGTGGGGAGTTCCACCTACGAAGGGAAGAGGGTCGACCTCGGGTTCGACGACACTGGCGAAGGGGTCTTCCTGACCCCGGAGATGGCGGCGCGCCTTCACGTCAGGAAGGGGTCCAGGGTTTCCCTGGTCCTGGAGGGTGAATCGACCCAGGTCGTCGACCTAGCCGTCGGCGGCGTGGGAGCGCACCCCAGAGTCTCTGACCCGAAGGCCTACTACGCCGTGGGCCGCGAAGGTGGGGCGGTCCTGCGCCTCCGCAGGGCCTAGCGGAGCATCGAGTCGCCGTCGGATTCGGGGAGCTCGTACCATCTGCTCTTTTCCCCAACCCTGGCCCTCATCTTCCAGCCGAACGACTTCGGTGCCGACTCCATCATCGACTTCAGCTTCTGGACCCTCAGGATAACCACCTCCTTCCCAGGGACCTCGCGCTCCCTGCACCAGGACTCGAGGGCCTCGAGGCTCTTCCAGAAGGTGGTATAGACCCCCCAATCCTTCGAGCAGAGGTCAGCGATTTCATCCCCTCTTATCCCGCCACCCCCGGGGGTAACGTCGAAGTCATGGAACGCCACCACGAGGTCCTTGTACTCCTTCTCGGTCTTCTCCACCACCTGCAGCTTGGTCATGACGAGCTGTGTCATCGGCAGAGTGTACGTCCCTGCCAGGATGCTCTCCTTGAAGTTGAACTTGTGGCACATGACGAACTCGTCGAGGAAAAGGTCTACCCTGCGGCTGTTCTCCATGTCGTAGTAGATCAGGCGCTGGCCCATGTTGAGCTTGTTGAACAGCTCCCTGGGCTTGTAACCGAGCGTTTCCATGATTTTCATGATGTTACGGGAGTCCTGCCTCTTCCCCATGAGGTCGATGTCCTTGTTCTCCCTGAAATACCGCGGGTCCATCGAGCTAGGGCAGAGCTTCTTGAACGCCAGCCCCCCGAACAGTCGGAGCCTCACTCCCTTCGACTCGGCAGTGTCTATGATCTGAGTGGCGGCATCGAGCGCGTTGACAGGCAGCAAGACGAGGCTCTCCAAGCGACCCCTGATGTGCTTGCTTTTGGATTTAAGACGTGTTTAGCATCGACGTGTTGAACGACGGGCTAACTGCAAAACCGCGGCCCACAGCGCTGCCCTGCCTCAGCTTGGTCGCTTGCGGGACCGCTCCAGCACCCAGCGTGGCTTCTCCCAGAGCTCCTCGAAGCCGGCGGAGTTCCTGATGAGCACCCGGTCGCCGTCGTCGTCCAGCAGCTCCACGGCGGGGACCTCGGCCCTGAACCGGGCATACTCCGCGTCGGTCATCGCCGCCTTCTTCCTTCCACCGATCGAGGCATGCCAGTCGGCGCGAGTACCATCGAGCGAGAACTGGACAGACGTCGGACCGGCCTGGAAGTAGAACCGGGCGTACCTCAGCCTCCTGGGGAGCTTGTGTTCGAGGAGGAGCTTCATTACTTTCGCAGAAGCCTCATTGGGTTAATAACAAGTGCGGCTCGAGGCTTTAAGACTCTGGGGGTGACGCGTAACAATTGAAGCATATACGCACGGTGAGTCATGTCTTCTGAAATAGCCGAAGACCTCTCGAGACAGACGTCCGAGCTCGTCTCTAGGTTCGAAGGCAAGGCCAGCGCATTCTCCCACCGTGCCGACTTGGCATCGATCACATTCCCATGCGACCCCGCAGCGGCCGAGCAGACTGCCAGGGAGTTCTTTGGCGAGGGAGACCACGTGGCTACCGGGGTTGACGGGTCAATGGACTTCGATGAGCGTCTGCAGATGATCCTGTTCTATGCCAATGCCACGGCCTACAGCTGTCCGTTCAGGGTCGCTGACCACATGACGTTCGACCTTCGGTCGGCGTACAGGGACTCGAAGCTGTCCGCGTCGGCGGCGATTCCTCTGTGGGCCGAAGACCTTTCGAGCGTGTCGAGCAATGATCTGGAGATTGACATCGACTTAGAGCACTCGATGGAGAAAATCCCCGGCTCCTTCATGACTTTGGGGGAACTATACTTGGGATACGTCGCCTGCGAAAGGTCGCGCCTCCTCTTCCTCGACAGGCCGGTTTCAGGTACTTACTCTGCCTTCGCTCGCGACGCGAGGAACATCATCAAGCGGGGTGCTAGCAATCTCACCAAGTGGTCTCCTGGGACGCCCTTCTCCATGCTGGACATGTATCTCGCAGTCCACTTGGGCTCGCCAAGGCTGGCCGTCCCCACCAGGAACCGTTTCTTACACTTCGCCCTTCTGAAGGAGCTGGTTGAGGGGCCGGCAAGCATCGAGGAGCTCTCTTCTCGGCTGAGTGTGGGGCAGGCGGAAGCAGAACGGGCGGCCAAGCGTCTGGTCAGGCTCGACAAGAGATATGACGGCGCCATCCTGGCTGACTCGGTCGGGTCCCACATGGAGATCAGGGACTCGGTCGCCGGTTACTGGCAACGGACTCTAGCGCTATCCCTTGACTACGCTAAGCAGGTCTTTTCCAGGTCCAGACATCCGCTCGCTTTGAAGGGGGATGACTTCCTGACGATACTTGACGTCAACGCCGTCTCTCTCTTCCTGCTTCAGGGACTTGTTGAGCGTGCAGTCGAGAGGAAGTCGCTATTGGTAGGCATTGCCAAGGACACATCCGCCACCGACATAGCGAGGTCTGTCCTTCCTTTCGCATCTTCGAAAGGTTTCATCAAGCTCAGGGAGTCGGCTCCCATGCTGAAGAACGACAGGGCGTTTTTGGCTCTGTTGAGCTCCGAGAACCCTGAGATCCTCACACCCTGGAGGACCATGGGCTACGACTCCGCCTTCTCGACCATGGTCGAGGTCGGCGGCGAATTGAGGAGCGCGCGGAAGGTGGTCTCGAGAGAGCGGCTCTTCGTCCGGGCCTACTTCCAGCTCAGAACGCTGAGAAACGACAGGCGGGTAAGGTCCCAGGTGTTTCTCTTCGATCGCCCGTACGTCCACCAGGTCGACAGCCTCGCGGCAAGGAACTTCGACGTACAGGAGAGGTCGGGGGTCGCGAAGATCTCCGCTTACTTCGAGGGGGACGCGCCCAGCAAGTTGTCGAACATGATCCTCCAGATTCTCGCTTTGAACGACAACCCCGAGGTGTTCGAGGCGTTCGGCCACAACCAGCTCCTCTATCTTGCAGACAAAGCCGTGAAAGCCGAGGTCAGGATGCTTCGCACCTCCCTCCGCGCGGTAGCCGACCTCCGAGTGGGTGGAGTCGCGAGCAGGAGGAAGATTTTCGGGCTCGTTACTCCTTATAGACAACAACGGGCGGAGGCAGAACACGCGAGGATGAGACAGTAGCGATGATAGCGGACCGGGAGAAAGGATTCTTCGACACCATGGACGACGAGTTCGAGGCGCGCCTGAAGATGGTCACGAGGTCGACGAGAACTTCGAAGAGCGAGGGGAGGGAGCTCACAGTCTCCAACCCTATCGCGATTATCGAAGCGCGCTTCAGCTACAAGGTGCTCGACAGGCTCTACTTCCCCAACTTCGTTGCGATCGAAAGGAGCGTGGACGGAGAAAGGCGCTATGTCATGTACGAAGTGGTAGGGGTCACGCCAACCCACTATCAGCTTCCGGGGATAGACTCGTCGATGCCGACCCTGCTTCGGAAAGAGTACCTCGACACAATCAACGAAAGCTGGGGCAAGTCCCAGGAGACATGGATTGACTTGGCCGCCATACCCACCAACTATTGTGCGAAGTTCGAGAACGGCGACCTCGAATTCGCCCGGGCCCCCTACGCCCCCCTCCCCGGTGCCAAAGCATGGCTCCTCTCCAAGCCTGCGGTGGAGAAGTTCCTTTGCGTAGCCAAAGGGGTGGAAATCGGGACCATGGTGGGATTCGACCTGCCGTTCACTGTGGATATGGACAGCATGATCCGGTACCACATGGGGGCCTTTGGGTTCACCGGCGCTGGCAAGTCGAACCTGACGAGCGGATTACTCAGGACAGCGCTCGCTCGTGACCCGATGCTGGCGGCAGTGGTCTTCGACATCGCCGGCGAGTACGCTGTCAACCTGCTAGACCTACTGAAGGACGGTGCCAAAGTGTATACTACCGAGATGATAGACAGCCCTCAGGAGTTCGTGAGTTCCCAGGCGGTCCCGGAGACGCTTGAGAGTGTTCTTGGCAGGGAAAGGATCGAACGGGAGCTGACAAAGCTATTCAGGAACGGCGTTGAGCGGCTGTCCCTCCAAGACGCCGGGGGAATCGACCTGGCGTGGATTCAGTCTCTCTTGCAAGGGACGGTGGAATCTGGAAGGACAGGGGGAACATCGGCCAAACTCGGCATGGCCCGCCTAACGATGTCTTTCTACGAGAAGAGGGGTTACAGGCCGAGCACCCGCCTTACGGACCTCGACGACGAGGCAAGAGATGAGTTGTCAGCTCTGCTGAAGGAGATATACCAGAGCGTGA
This sequence comes from Nitrososphaerota archaeon, assembly GCA_029784825.1. The sequence goes on from JAFMAU010000072.1 coordinate 6,883, forward strand.
ATGAGAGGTCAGGGCTCAGGTCCGACCTCGACCTCATAGTCAAAACGCTCGAGACTTCCGAGCGCGTCCCCACAGCTCCGCTCAGAATGACCCCTGAGGTGCTTGCCGAACAACTGGTCCGAGGCACCGCTCCCCGGCTCTCCATCCTCTACATGCCCGACCCTCACACCGCGCGGTCGGTGGCCACGCGGCTGATTCGGCGCCTTCTCTTCTTGAAGAAGAAGGTGGGAAACAAGCAAAGACTGCTTGTCCTCCTTGACGAGGCGCAAGAGTACATCCCTGACGAACCTACCGACAAGGACTTCACCAGAGACTCTAATCTTGCCGTGGAGCAGCTCCTCAGGCAGGGGAGGAAGTATCGCCTTCACTGTTGGATGGCGACACAAAGGGTCGCCCGGCTCAACGTGAACGCCCTTCAACAGTTACACAGCTACTTCGTGAGTACGCTCCCGAGGATGTATGACAGGATGGTGATAGCCGACGCTTTCGCGCTCCCCTATGAGGTCCTGGAGCGGTCAGCCGACCTAGGGACGGGTGAATGGCTGTTCGTTTCGTTCAAGGCGGCCAAGCAGAGGAACGTCCCCGTCTTCCTGAAGACGGAGAACAACGAGACCTCAGTCGCCGCAAGTCTGAGCTCCTAGCGTCGGCGCTACTCTATTCCGACGACCGCTACGCCGCTATGCTCTCCTTTCCGTTTCTTTGTCATGTAGGCTGGGATGGCAGCGAACAGGCTGATGAAGCCCATGATCAGGAAGAGCCCGTGAATCGACCCGACGAACTTCTCCTCGATAAGCGGACTGATCCCCCCCGACGCCCCTGAGAATATCGCCTGCAGCACGGTGTCAGGCACGCTGGCGGCCATGACGGCGAAGGCAAGCCCAAGGCTCAGCAGGAACCCCGTGTTCACCAACGTAGAGGACATCCCAGACGCGATCCCCCTCCTAGGCGCCGGGGTGGCGTTCATTATCGACGCGACGTTCGGTGCGACGAACAGCCCTCCCCCCGCGCCGGCAAGCGCCATCGGGACCAGGAGCATCGCGTAGCTGATGTTGCTCAGTGGGAGCGGGAGGAGGCCGAACCAGAACAGGGCTGCCGCGGTCACCAGAAGGCCGGCTGTTGCCAGCCCCCTCGACCCGATCTTGTCGGAATAGTGCCCGCTGAGAGGACCGAACGTTACGAAGGCAACCGAGAACGGGATGAGCCACAGCCCCGCTGTGTAGGCGTCGAGCAGGAGCACCCCCTGGAAGTAAAAGACCAGCACCAGCGAAACGCCGCCCCTGGCGACGGAAGCCAGCAGGTTGCTGGCCATCCCCGTTGCGAACGCCCTGATCCTGAACAGTGAAAGGTCCATCATGGGGAACCTCACCCTGGTCTCCGTGTAGACGAATGCCCCTATCATGGCCAGCCCCGTGGCCATGAGCCCCAGATACTCCAGGTCCCAGCCAATGAGGGCACCCAGCATCACCCCCACGAGGAAGACAGTCAGCCCCCCGGAGAACAGGAGGTTTCCGAGGGGGTCCAGCCTGTCCCCCTTGCGCCGCTCCCCTGTCTCCTTGAGCTTGAAGTACGCCCACCCCGTCGCGAAGGCGCCTACCGGGATGTTGATCCAGAATATCGACCTCCAGCCGAGGAAAGACCCTGCGAGCACCCCCCCGAGCGCCAGTCCCAGCACAGACCCCACAGTGCCGGCGACCTGATTGAGTCCGAGCGCCCTCCCCCTCTCGGTCGGCGGGAACACGTCGGTGAGGAGCGCCGCCGCGTTGGAGAAGATCAGGGCCCCGCCCGACCCCTGGACCAGCCTGAACAGCACCAGCGACGAGCCGTTGGGAGCGATGCTGCAGAGTGCCGAGCCTATGGTGAATAGCGCAAACCCCACGTTATAGAGCCTGACCCTCCCGAAGATGTCAGAGAGCCGCCCGAAGCTCATCAGCAGCGACGCCGTGACGAGGACGTACCCCATGATGATCCAGACAGCCTCGAAGGGGGTGGCGTGCAGGTCAGAGACAATGGTCGGCAGGGCGATCAGCACGATGTTCGAGTCGAGGATCGCCATGAAGGCGCCGATGGTGGTGTTGGTGAGTACCACGTACTTGTACTGCAATTGGGGGTGTTCCCTAGGGTCCCCAACGCGGTTGTGGATAAAATTTCGTCTGGGCCCCTTCCAGGGCGCTTCT
>JAFMAU010000073.1 GCA_029784825.1 Nitrososphaerota archaeon
CCTGCCGGGGCTGTGCCGTGGGAGTACGTCCCGTTCATGACGTAGTCCGAAGTCCCGTTCAGGAAGGTGAATTGGACGTTGAGTCCGAGCAACGACTGCAGCGTACCTTCTCCGACGTAGCCGACTGTGTTGACCAGTCCAGCCATCGTGCTGCAGAGATAGTCGCTGGCAGTCACTGGCACGCCGTCCTGGAAGTTGTGCGCCTGGAAGTTCACGGTCCACGTAAGGTGGTCAGCGGAAGAGGTGATCGAAGTCGCGAGGGCATTGATGTAGTTCAGCGTCCTTGCGTCGAGTTCCTCCAGGAGTGCTGACACCGGGTGGTAGAGGTAGGTTGCGTAGTATATGTTGGAAGCTTCTGTGTCGATCTGGTCGAGGCTGCCAAAGTCTCCAGTCTGGGCGATGTTCAGAGCGGTGTGCCCGCCCGACATGCTCCAGTGCTGGAAGTCGTTGGTGTTAGTCGCCGAGGACTCTGCAGACCCCCACGTGGTGATGTAGTTCGCCAAGCCGTAGGTGTCTACTGGCTGGAAGATTACCAGGTCTGGCCTGTCTTGGGCCACAATCCTGACCATCTGCTGTGCGATGCCTGCCCTGTCGGTGGCGTTGAAGTCGTTGTTGTACCTCAGCGCGAGAGCGTTGTAGGTCGAGTTCTCGTAGAAGTTGTAGTTGGCGCCTTGCGGAGCGAGGTCACCGGCGGTCGCACTCCTGTAGCCCACGACATTCTGGGTCCCAAAGTCTGGCAACGGAGTGCCCCCTCCGAAGCCCACGAATATCGCATCGAATCCTCCCTGTGAGTATAACTTGCCGCAATTGGACGCCGAGCAAGCGAACGAGAGCCCCGCCATGGTGGAGAAGCTCACGTAAATCAGATTGGCGCCTATGCCCACAGACTCGAAGCTGCTTTGTATGATTGCGGCCCACTGCCTCCTCAGAGGGTTGGAAGTGGGTGCGACCAGAGTGATTGGGAACAGCGTTGAAGTCGATTGCGCGGCCACCGGGGCCGGAACCGCTGAGAAGACCAACATGAAACCTATGATTGCTAAAGCTGCACCTGTAGCTGTCTCTTCAATAGTAGAAGAGCGCATTGTTTTCGGCGCGATTAGGCACTTCAGCGTATATAATGATTATTACCACAGCAGCAAGGTTTAGAGGAATTTCTCTGCGTGGTGGCATGCCACCAAGTGACCCGGCTCGAGGTCGCGCAGGGCAGGTTTAGTGCTCTTGCAGATGTCGGTGGCGTATGGGCACCTCGGGTGGAAACGGCAACCACTTGGAGGGTTGACCGGACTGGGCACGTCTCCAGGAAGTATGATCCTGTTGATCTTCCTCTCAGGGTCGGGCACAGGGACAGCGGAAAGCAGGGCTATGGTGTACGGGTTCAGCGGCTTCTCGAAGAGCCTGTCCGTCTCCGCGTACTCGAAGATCTCTCCCAGATACATCACGGCGACCTGCTGGCTGATCTGCCTGACGGAGCTTAGGTCGTGCGAGATGTAGAGGAATGATATGCCGACGGTTCTTTGGAGTTCATCCAGCAGATTCAGCACCTGCGCCCTCACCGAGACGTCGAGGGAGGAGACGGGCTCGTCGGCCACTATGAACTTCGGGTCGGTCGCCAGCGCCCTCGCGACCGAGATCCTCTGCCTCTGGCCCCCGGAGAACTCGTGAGGGTAGCGCTCTGCGTGGTACTCTTCGAGGCCCACCATCCCCAGAAGCTTGTAGACCCTCTCGGACCACTCAGACTGCGGTATGTTCTTGTGGATGACAAATGGTTCCGATATGATGTCGTAGACTGTCATCCTTGGGTCGAGGGAGCCGTAGGGGTTCTGGAAGACCATCTGCATGTTCCTCCTCAGGTAACGCTTCTCTTCTTCCGGGCCCTTGGTGAAGGTCTGGTAGACGTCCTTCCCCTCGAAGTACACGCTGCCGGAGTCCGGCGGCTCAAGGTCGAGCACAACCTTCCCCGTGGTGGTCTTTCCGCAGCCGCTCTCTCCCACCAAGCCGAGGGTCTGCCCCCTGTCCACACTCATGCTGACTCCGTCGACGGCATGGACATCGCCAACCTTCTTGCGGAGAAGGATGCCCCTCTCGTAGACCGGGAAGTACTTCACGAGGTTTTCTATCTTGATTATGGGCTCCGCCATCTAGTTCTTCAACTCCTTCTGCAGCGTGAGATCCTTCCAGTGGTGGCACGAGACCTTCCTTCCTCCCGCAATGTCTTCCAGTGGGGGGATCTTCTCCGCGCACACATCCGTCATGTACGCGCACCGCGGGTGATATCTGCAGCCCGAAGGCGGCTCGATGAGGTTCGGAATGTTGCCGGGAATGGAGGTGAGGGACTGCCTCCTGTCGAGCCGTGGGACCGCCCGCAGGAGAGCAGAAGTGTACGGGTGCTTCGGCGACTCGAAAATCTCCCTAGTTGAGGCGACCTCTGCTACCCTTCCCGCATAGAGGACAACCACCTTCTCAGTCATCTCGGATATTATCCCCATGTCGTGGGTTATCATTATCAGTGACATGTCAAGCTCTTTCTGAAGCGTCTTCAGGAGCTCGAGGACCTGGGCCTGGATTGTCACGTCGAGGTTTGTTGTAGGCTCATCGGCGATGAGGATCTGGGGCTCGCCCGCCAGCGCCCTCGCGATGGCGACCCTCTGCCTCATGCCTCCGCTGAGCTCGTGCGGGTACTGCTTCATCCTGGCATCCGGCTCTGAGATCCTGACCAGCTTCAAGAGCCCCACCGCCTTCTCATAGACCTGCTCCTTGCTGAGGTCGAAGTGTATCTTGATCACGTCAGAGAGCTGAGTCCCGATGCTGAAGAGCGGGTTGAGGGATGAGTTGGGGTCCTGGAAGACCACTCCTATCTTCCTTCCCCGCAGCCGCTGCATCTCGGACTCTTTCTTCTTGAGCAGGTCGTCGCCTTCAAGCAGAATCTTCCCAGAAAGTACCTTGCCGGGCCTCGGCACTATGCCCAGGATGGATTGGGCGGTGACGGACTTGCCCGAACCGGACTCCCCCACCAACCCGAGAGGTTCCTTCGCGCTCAGCACGAAGTTGACGCCATCAACCGCCTTTACCACGCCCGCCTCGGTGAAGAAGTATGTGTGCAGGTCTTCCACTCGGAGAATCTCGGTTGGCAAGCTCGTCTACTCCCTCAACCGCGGGTTGAGTGCGTCTGAGAGTCCGTCACCCAGGAGGTTGAACCCCAGCACGCTGAACACCACGGCAAGCCCTGGAAACAGCGACACCCACCACTCTGTCCTGATGTATCCGAAGCCCTCCTGAAGGAGGAGCCCCCACGTCGAAGTGTTAGGGTCGCCGAACCCCAAGAAGCTCACCACCACTTCGGTGAGAATGTTGGCAGCTACCAGAAGGCTGGCCAGGACGATTACCGGAGGGAGGATGTTGGGGACTATGTGCCTGAACAGGATTCTGGAGTTGCTGGCCCCAAGAGCCTTTGAAGCCTGGACGTACTCCAACTCCCTCACCCGAAGGACCTCTCCTCTGGCGACTAACGCGATGGTGGGCCAGCCGAAGGCTGCGAGTATCAGCATTATCAGGGTCAGGCCGAAGCCCGCCGCAACTGCCAGTATGAATATGCGGGCGAAGAGAAGGATGATCACCAAGACCGGCAAGACCAGGAACATCTGGGTCACGCCCAGCAGGAGTGCGCCCGACGCGCCTTTCCTGTATCCCGCAAGTGCCCCGACGAGTATGCCTATCACCACCGCAATCCCGGTTGCGAAGATTCCGACGTAGAGGTCGTTGGGCGCCCCGTGAAGGATCTCACTGTACACGTCAATGCCTGACTGCTCTGTCCCCAACGGGTGCGCCCAGTTTGTGAATGGAGGGAGGTTGGTGCACCCCTGGTAAAGGCACTGGAAGCTCCTGGTGGGATAAGGCGCAAAGACGTAACCGAAAATGGCTATGAAAAAGAAGAAGGCCACTATGGATGCGCCTGCAAGGCCCGACTTGTTCCTCCTGAAGCGCCTCCATGCCACAGCCCACTGGCTGGCGGACCTCCTCTGAACTGTGTGGACGTCGTCCCTCCGCTTTTCGACGGCTTCGGAGGCCGGTTCGCTCAAGTCAGCCGGACCCTCGGGTCGAGGTAAGCGTAGAACAGGTCTGTCCCTAGATTGAAGAACAGGACCATCAGCGTGATGATCATTGTTATCGCCACTACTGTCGGAATGTCGAGTACGGTGGCTGCGGTCACGAACTCATAGCCCAGGCCTGGCCAGCTGAACGTCGTTTCAAGAGCGGGCGCCCCTCCCAAGGAGAGCCCCAAGGAGAGCCCCACAATCGTCACGATGGGGGTTATCGCATTCTTCAGCGCATACTTGTAGGTCACGGTTCTTTCCTTCAGACCGCTTGCCCTAGCTGCGAGCACGAAGTCCTGCCGCAGGGTCTCCAGCATGTTCGCCCTCACGAGCCTCACGATCGCTGCCAGGGAGACGAAGGTAAGCACCGCGGTCGGCAGGATGGCATGCGCGATCAGGTCAGTGGGGATGCTCCCCCACCAGTACGGAGCGTAGCCCGATATGGCCCCGCCGAACGGGAGCCAATGCAGGTAGAAAGAGAACACGATTATCGTCATTATCCCCAGCCAGAAGGTGGGCATTGAAACGCCGAATATCGCCGTGGTGGTGACCGCGACGTCCGACTTTGCGTACTGGTGCTTCGCGGAGTAGACCCCCACTGGGATGCCTATCCCCAGGGCGAGGGCCAGCGAGCCCAGCTGGAGCTCAAGGGTGGTCCCGATCCATGGCAGGATGAAGTGGGAGACAGGTCCCCCCTGCACCAGCGAGGTGCCGAGGTTGCCCTGCAGGAATTCGGTGAGCCAGTAGAAGTACCTGACGAAGACGGGGTCGTTGACGTGGTAGTAATCTTCGAGCGCCTTCAGCACCGTGGGGTTCATGTTGTGGTACGAGAGCCTGATCAGGTCGACGGGGTTTCCTGCAGCGTTGGTCATTACGAATGTGAGGATGGAGACTGCCAAGAACACAGGAATCATGAAGAGGATCCTGCGGACCAGGTATGTTGCTAGGCTCCCCAAGGGAGATTTCGGCGCCCTTTCGCTTTAATATAGATTGTTACCACTTTCAAAGCCGCCGTCTTCCTTTTTACGACAGGCCGACTCGGCCCAGGCTGTGGTCCGGAAGATCAGGTCGCGCGTGTCTATCGCAGTGGCAGTCGTGGCCGCGCTCTTCACTCTGATGTGCCTAGTCCTACCTGAAGTGCAGACCCCGCAGACGATCATCATGGAGGGGCCCACTTCTCCATACGGCGCAATCAGCTACACGTTCAGCGGCTACGTGGTTCCGCCTGTTCCTGCCGGGTCGGAGATATCCGTGGGCATCGCAGGTTACCTGCCCAACAGTCTTGCACTCTCCATGTTCCCCGCCACGGGCGGCGGATTGCAGCCGACGGGCCCAGCCCTGATTGACCTGTCGAACTTCAGCAGTTCGCCCTTCAGCGTCTCGGTGACCGCGCCTGTGAGCGGGTCCTACGCCATCTTCATAACGTCGGAGAACAGGACAGTCTACGTCCTTGCCATCAGGGGAGTCTGGTCGCTCTTCTACGTCCTGCGGGGCTACGTGTTCGAAGGCTTCTTCGCAGCAGTTGCGGGCATCCTGGCCACCTACTACTTCCGTACGTGGGAGAAAAGGAAAGAGATTGAAGAGAAAGCCATCAGAGACGTGGTCTCGAGAGAGAGCGCCTAGGTCGCAACCCGCTTCCTCTGAACCCAGCCGTAGACATAGAGGACGTCGATGATCACGAGCACCGCGAGGAGGACTTGGAGCCAGGAAAGGCTCAGCGGACTCTGAAGGTTTCCGCGCGGGCCCTGCAGGCTGGATGTCTCAACCAGAAAGGACTGCGAGAAAGTGTAGGACATGCCTTCCCGGGCCGCATATGCGGACCTGGCAGCGACGTCGACGGAGACGAAGTAGAGGCCCAGGAGGAGTATCGCGTTTATCGCGATGATCTCCAGAGCCTTGCCAGCGTTCACGCTCCCGCCTCTGCCGCGCCAGCGAATTAACGCTTTACCAATGTTTAACACCCGGATTCTGGGGCGCAAGGGAGTTTGAGAGCGTCCGTCAGGGCAGCAGCGTATGTGCTCGTCCTCGGACTTCTGGTGGGCTCATTCGCGTACTTCACGCTGGTTTTCGCGCGGAAGGTCACCGGCACGAGCATGTACCCCACCCTGGAGGAAGGCGACATGGTCGTGGTGGTCAGCGTCCCCTACTCGTCGCTCAAGGCGGGCGACATCATCGTCTATGACCCTCCCTGCTCGGCCACTGGGAACTCGGTGATCCATAGGGTCGTGGGAATCGAGGTGGGAGGGCTCATCACCAGGGGGGACAACAATCCCTCCACCGACCAAGTAGGGGGCATAGCTACCGGACCCGTGACCGCCTCGTGCGTGGAAGGCGAGGTGGTCTTCGTGGTGCCTTACCTCGAGAAGCTTGCGTTCCTGCCCTACGACGCCAACTACATTCTCGCGGCTGCCCTTCTGCTTCTCATCATACTCGGCGAGGTCTACAGCAGCCGGAAGCAGAAGGAGGATGTCCCCGAGCCAGCGCCGGCGATTGGCCAGAAGACCGAACAGTAGCCCTTCGCCCGTCCTGCGAAATCTCCCATCGGCACGATGAAGAGGCGTTCCACGGTCGACGGACTGCCTCATGTTGCCGCCTGGGACCGCCGCCCCAGCGCGACTCGGCAGAAAAAGTTCGGGCGAGCGGCACTGACAATAATACACCTGGGCGTTCTACCCTGGGAGATGGTGAGCGTCTTCAACGAGGTTCTTGGGAAGGAAGTCGCGTTACCTGAGCGCCCCAGGAGAATCATAAGCCTCAGCCCCGCCATAACGGAGACGCTCTTTCTGCTCGGCCTGGGGGACAGAATCGTCGGAGTGAGCGCCTTCTGTGCGAGGCCGGATGGGGCGAGACAGAAGAGGAAGGTTGGGAGCTACAGCACCACAAACGTCGACCTTTCCAGGGAGCTGAAGCCGGATTTGATCCTCGCCATTACAGGCTATCAGAGAGACCTTGCCCTCAAACTGGCCTCAGAGTTCCCGGTATATCCTCTAACCCTTCCGGTCTCGGTGAGCGGAATAGTCGATATGGTTGTCAAGGTTGGATTGGTCACTGGTGAGCAGGACATGGCATGGGAGCTATCCTCGGGGCTTGCGAGGAAAATGGCGGACGCACGACCTGCAGGCAAGAAACTGAGGGCTTACGTGGAGGTCGACCTGGGCGGCCCCGTCTCGTTCGGGGCGCACAGCTACATCACGGACGCCTTTCACCTCCTCGGCGCCTCGACCCTCTTCGACCGAGTCCGCTCTGAATGGTTGACTCCAGATCTGAAGGAGGTCGAGTCTGCCAGCCCGGACGTGCTCTTCTACGAGGCGAAGATGTACTCCAAATTCAGCCAGCAGGACCTGGACCTGCTGCTTGACGGGAGAGGATGGAGGAAGCTGGAGGCCGTGAGGAGGGAGTCGTACTTCCTGACTCCTGGGCCGCTCGACTTCCTCGCGCATCACGGGCCGAGTTTCATAACCGAGGCGATCCCTTGGCTGTCGGGAAAGCTTGCGCTTACGGCCGGACGGACCTGACCGGCGTCCCCGGCTATCCCAGACGGAGGAGCGCAAGAGACGCGCTCTTGACTCCATACCTGAAGTGATGCGGACGATTTGTAGCGAGACATTGGCGAAGACCTAATCACCAACGGGATTTCCGCTTGAAGCCCCCGAAGAACGTGGACTTCATTTCTTCTGCACGCAGGTCAACGAAGACATCCCCTCCTCTGTCTCTCTCCACAACGGGCGGAGCGATCCGAAAGAAGAGGTCATAGTCTTTGACCTCCTCTGCGCCTTCCCCCACTATTCTGATGGAAGCACGATATGGGTATCTTTCTCCTTGCTCTTTGAACTCGAAAGCAAAATTCGGCGAGTCCAACGGGACATCCATGCGCTTTGAGTAGACACTGCGGTAGGGGGAGAATATCTCTTGCACACTCACATCGATTCTGTCGTGGCCTTCTATCCTCTCGTGAGTCACCTTGGTCTTGAAGGGATAGAACCTCGCGGGTTCGTCCCCAACGTAGAGTGTCTTCCGTTCCTCTTGGGTGCCATCCCTGTTCTCCCACATGACTTCCATGGGTTCCCAGCTTGAACCCCAGTAGCGAACTCTTGCATCCTTGACGGTCTTGTTGCGAACCCCCACAGCGAAGCCAATCTTGCCGCTTCCCCATGAAGGGAAAATAACGAATTTGGCTTTGGTGCGGCGTTCGGCATAGCGGTAGATGACCAACTCAGCTATCACTATCGCTATGATGTCCCCGAGGAGCACTATCAGGAACTCCGCCCCGTAGGTCTGGACGATTCCTGAGAAGATGTCCAGATTCATCTGTTAACTCCCTGTGGATGAAACCCCTCTCATTTGAGCGTCCCGCACAACGTAACAGAAACCGAGCCCGCGCCTTAAATACCGTTTATATAGAGAGCGCATTTCGCCACGAGCACTTGCCCCAGACAAAGGCCATAGTCAGCATAGAGAACGTGGTTGCCTCGGCATCTGTCAACCAGACCGTCGACCTCAATCAGATAACGAAGAACTTCGTCGATGTGGAATACCACCCCGACCAGTTCCCCGGGCTCGTCTTCAGGCTGAAGAACCCCAAGACGGCCACGCTGATCTTCAGCTCGGGGAAGATGGTCTGCACCGGCGCCAAGTCCGAGGAGCAGGCCCGCAAGGCAGTGGAGCAGGTCGTGAAGAGGCTTCGCGAGCGGAAGATACCGATCAAGCACGACGCGGAGGTGGAGATCCAGAACATCGTTGCCTCGGCTAGCCTCGGAGGCAAGGTACACCTGGAAGAGGCTGCCAGGACGCTGCCAAAGTCGATGTACGAGCCCGAGCAGTTCCCCGGCCTCATCCATCGGATGGCCGACCCCAAGACCGTGATACTCCTCTTCGCTTCAGGGAAGCTCGTCTGCACCGGGGCCAAGAAGGA
>JAFMAU010000074.1 GCA_029784825.1 Nitrososphaerota archaeon
AGGGCGCCTGACGCCGGGAGTTGAGTTGCCTGTGCGGTTTGAATTTCAGGAAGCGCACATGGTACCAAGAGAAGGCAGATCGCGGCCAGGACCAGCGGGGTTCTCTTCACACCGGGAGAGCCTCTGGCCGGTTTTAAGGCAGGCCAGGCTTCCGCGTCGTGGTCAGAGTTTCAGCGGGCAGGCTCTACTTCGTCATTCTCGGGGTCGCGGCTTCGCTGGTCCTTTTCTTGGCTCTTCAGAGCGCAAGTCCCCTGTCAGGGCTCTCCAAGGGACTCGTCCTCGGCTTCGTCCTCTCTGAGGCGATAATCCTAGTCGCCTTTCCACTCCTGCTCAGCCTGTTCCATGTCAGCCTCGAGAGCAAGGTTCGGATGAGCAACGTCTTGGACATCTTCCGCAGGGCCCGTCCCGGCGTTCGTGAAGTCAAAGAGGACAAGGCCGTCAGGCTCACGAGGAGCATCCCCCTCCTGAACAGGCTCGCCGAGAGGGTGGAGCGGAGCATAAGGAGCGACGTCGTGAAGGGCGGGATGCAGCTCGACCCCTACGCCTTCGCTGCGAGGTACTCGTTCTACTCGGTGGCTTTGGCCGCCGTCTTCGTCCCGCTCTCGCTCGTCCTCTCCGTCCTAGTCAGTCCCACGCTCCTTGCCCTGATGATGGTGCCCGCGATAATCCTCTACACGCCCTCTCTGAGTGCGAAGAACAGGGTGTCCGAGAGGAAGACGAACGTCAGGGACGAGCTCCCCTTCTTCGCCCTGCTCTCTTCGGTAATGCAGTCTGCCGGGCGGTCCCTTGTCGACGCGTTCAGGGGGACGCTGGGGAAGCAGATACTCCCTGCGATGGAGGTGGAGGCTAGGCTCCTTCAGAAGAGCATCGGGTTCGGGAAGGACTTGGTCGGCGCTCTGGATGACCTCGCATCCTCCCACCCGGATGACTCCTTCAAGCACTTCCTCTACGGGTACACGGGGGTCCTGAAGTCGGGTGGGGACGTGGTCTTGTACCTCTCTGACCGGACGAGGGAGTACCTCGCCTCCATGAGGTTCAGGTGGCAGAGCTACGCGGAGAAGGTAGGGACCATCGGAGAGATGCTGATCATAGTCTTCGTCCTCCTACCACTCCTGCTGGTCGTGGGTGCAATCACCATGCCCCCCGACCTAGTCGCCATGATCTCCTACGTGAGCGTGGCGGCCCTTCCAATCATAGCGCTGCTGATGTATTTCATGGTGAAAGCGGTGCAGCCCAGAGTCTACGACATCCTCGGAGGGGACGCGAGGCTCGGGCTCGCGGGGGTGGCTGCGGGGGCGCTCGTTTCTTCGTTCACCGGGCAGATTTGGCTGATGGTGGCTGTGTCGGGAGCGGCCGGGGCTGCGCTGTACGGCCTTCCAGTCAGAGCCCAGATCAGGGAAGTCAGGCTGACCGAGGCGGCTCTCCCGGACTTCCTCAGGAGCATAGCGGAGTACAGGAAGATAGGATACAACATGAGGAAGGCGGTGCTGGAGACCGCGGCCAAGACGAAGTTCAACCCCGTATTCGACTCGATTCTGGAGAGGATGGCGGCCCAGATGAGCCTCGGGGTGAGACTCGGGGAGGTGAAGGTGGCCATGAGAAGCTGGCTGGGGAGGATGACGATCTTCATCCTCGACCAGATCACCGAGAGCGGGGGCGGTACGCCTGCGAACATCGAGGACCTCTACAACTTCATCTCCGGGTACAACCGGCTGAAGAAGGAGGCCACATCGTCGGTGGGGCTCTACAAGATGCTCGGCTACGCTGTACCGGTGGCCATCCCTCTCGTCGTGAAGGTCATCAGCGGGGTCATCGGGAGCTTCGGCGCGTCCAGCGCTGGCTTCTTCGGGGGCGGGACCGCCTCGCTTGCCATCGTGAACGCTACGGTGGACATAGTCACCGTGGTCGCAGCGGGCGCCATAGCCTTCACGATGACAAGGGCCACTGACTTCACGGCGAAGAACACACTGAACATGACGATTCTCTTCGCCCTGGCGGTTGTGGCGGTGGCCCTCACCCAGTACCTTCCGAACTTCTCCCTCGGCTTCTGAGTTCGTTAAAAGTGGATACTGACCCGGACTTCAATGAAGACTAGTCTTCAGACACACCGAAGAAGAGCCATCTCTCCCATCATCGCAACCATCCTCGTCGTCGCCATGACCATAGTCGCCGCCGGGGTCCTCTACACCTACTTCACGACCACGGCCAGCAGGGCCCAGAACACCGACCAGATCCAGGTGAGCGCCTCCATCGCAGTAGCGAGCGGCTCGGGCACCGGCACGGCCGTCGTTTCAGTGACGGACTCCGGCTCGATAGCGCTGACGGGCCTGACATTGGGCGGAACGGTCGTTCCTGCGACACAGCCTACCTGGAGCCCCGCGCCAACGCCAGCTTCGCCGATAGCCCCCGGCGGCGGGACAAGCACCACCTTCTCCACAGCGACTTTGGTCACGGCGGGAGTGTCCTACACCATCACCGTGGCGGCCACCTTCGCCAACGGCGCAACTCAGACCCAAGTAGTCACTGTCACCGTGCAGTAGAGGTCAAGAGCGGGCCTGGGTGGACCAGGCCCTCCCCTCCTTTTAGCGGATTTCACTTCGTTCGCGCGATGAAGACTCGAGCGAAGTCCAGAAGAGCCCAGGCTGAGATTATCGGTGCCCTCTTCTTCATAGTCCTCGCGATGATCGTGTTCAGCCTCTTCACGGCCCTCTTAGCTGCTCAGTATTCGATGGCAAGGCAGGCTGCCCAAGCCCAGCTTGTAGTCGGCGGGAAGGCTGAGGAGAGTCTTTCCGTGAGCTTAGGCTCGGGGACAGTGACAATCAGAAACAACGGCCCAAGCGCTGCTACGATTTCCTATTACATAGGGGTGAACGGTGGCGGCCAGCAGCAAGTCGTGGCCCTAGGCCAGCCCATCGCAATCGCCCCTCGAGGGACATCGACACTCTCTGTAAACTCATCGTTTCAGAATGTAGGCGTGATAACTTCGTCCGGGAATGTTTGGTGGAGTTCTTGAGAGGGTTTGTGCCTTCCCAAGAACAAGCCTAACACCTGGCCCCATTCGACGGATTCTATCGCCTAGACTGATCCTTTGCGCTTGGTGCCACTATGCAAGCCTGTCTTGAGTCCCGCTTCCCTTCCCGCTTCTCTTGGTCTCGAAGGTGTGAAGGGATCCGAAGCTCAAAGTCTCGTTGCGACCCTCTGGTCTCTTTTTCGCTACTTGAGCTTCTTGGTAGGGATTGATTGTCGGAGGAATGTCAGGTACCTTACCCCTGAGCAGATCCTTAACCGTCAATATCTGGATCGCCGGGTATTCATGGTGCCATGTGGGGTGTTTGAATGGCTCGGTAGCCCTTTCCTCTTTGACCATTTCGCTTGTGGGTTCCTCTAGAGTAATGAAGATGCCCATAGCGGCTCTTTGCCGTGATACGACGTCGCGAAGCTCCCTGATGTCCTTTACCCCCACATGGCCACTCTTGACCTGGACTACTATCCTCTCAGCACGACCATTAGCGTCGTTGAATCTAAGCCAGCCATCAACGCCCTCGTCCGCACCCTTCCTGCCTTCTCTGCTTCCTGTCGAAGACCCAACCGGCCTCGCATTGATGAGGGAAAGCGCCCACCATTGGAATTGGTATCTGTCTTTCGCAAGTGCCTGCGCAGCCTCCAGCTCTTGGGGCTCCCCCTCTATTCTGAATCTCGCGCGTGGATAGGCCTCATGCATCCTTCGCTTGATCACATTCACCGCCAAGTAGGTAATGTCAATTCCAATCCAGTGCCGGTGTAGCTTCTCGGCGGCGTCGATTGCAGTCCCACAACCGCAGAACGGATCGAGCACCCAATCATCGGGGTCGGTGCTTGCTTCTATGACTCGCTCTAGCAGTTGAGTTGGCTTCTGAGTAGGATATCCTAGTCGTTCTTTGGCGGTTTGATTAAGCCGGTCTATGTCTGTCCAAACGTCGCCTACCGTTACCTTGCGCGACGACTCATCGAACGGCTCAGCATCGCGCCTTCTTGGGAAACCGCCATCCTTCGGCCAG
Source organism: Nitrososphaerota archaeon (assembly GCA_029784825.1). The sequence continues at coordinate 4,038 of JAFMAU010000074.1, forward strand.
TGGATGAGGCCTTGAGCGTCCCAATTATCCCTTGTCTCGGTATCGTTCGCCCAATGGCGACCCATTGTGCTTGGGTCGAATCCACGCCACGGTCTCCCACTTTCTCCCTCCTTGGTGACTCCCGGTGCGGTCAACTCGTAAGTCTGATACTTTTTCCCGTTGCTACCAGTTACGAGGGTGTGAGGCAATTTCCGCGTGTCCGCTGGCACCTTGGTGGTCTTGAATTTGGCCTCGGCCGTCTTTCTGTAGTAGAGGAGGGTGTCATGTATACTCGGCCAATTCCCCGTCGTGCTGCGGTTGTTCGTCCTCTGCCAGACGATTTCCCCCGCAAAATTCCTTTCTCCAAAAACAGAGTCGAGTGTGAGCTTAAGATAGTGGCTCGCGGTTGGGTCACAATGGAGATAGAGGGAGCCGGTGGGCTTTAGAACTCTGCGCAGCTCGACAAGTCTCACGGTCATCATAAAGAGATAGGCCGTCATGTCATTCTTGCCGAGAAGGCGGTACAGGGAGTCGGCTACGGTCGCAACGCGATTATCGACTTCGTTGCCAACAAGGTAATCGTGAGTCTGTCTAGCGGCAGCATCCCAGTGCCAGAAGTCTGTAAAAGCTCTGATTTGAGCGGCGGATTCCTCTCCTGTTGATTCCTTGAATAGAATATTGTAGTCAGCCTTGCTGTTGAAGGGTGGGTCGAGATAGATTAAATCAATCGATTCGTCTGGAATGAATCGTCTAAGTATATCGAGATTGTCGCCGTAGAACAGTACGTTGTCTTGCAGAGCAAGCGGGGGCAATTCAGTCGATAGGAGAAGGAAATTAACACATCTTGGATTGAGGTAAGAAACAAAAAACAATTGATAACCTCGTAAACCCGATTAAATCGAGAACTGAGGATAATCTTCGCTGAGCCCAGGGATCATTACGCCTCCTACCGGCCTTGACGGCCGACTGGCAGGACACACGCACTGCTCCCGGCTTGGTTCATTCCCCTCTCAACCTCCAATTAGCCATGTCGACCCCAAGGTCGACAAGGTCTCGAAGCTGACGGTGGTCACGACGGGGACCGTCTCGGTGATCCAGTAGGTGTAGGTGCTGTAGACAGCCGAACAGGAGTACTGCGAGCCTGATGGGCAGTAGCTCATCTGGCCAAGGTTGACCGCATGAGCCTGGTACATAGGTGAGCATGAGTATTGCGTGGTCGAGCTTCCGGTTGGACAATAGGAGAGTTGGCCGAGGCTGGTCGTGGTCGTCTGCTGGCGATACACCGGCGTGCAGGAGTAGTAGGTCCTGGTGTAGGAATTCGGCGACGGGCAGTACGACAGCTGGCCTAGCGATTCGCTCTGGTAGGTCGTCTGAGTTGTGTACACCGCGTAACAGGTTATCCCGAGCTGGTAGGCGTAGGAGGGGCAGCTGGACGAGAAGCCCTCGTACTGGGTCGTGTAGTAGGTATTCACCGTGGCCGACGCGTAGGTCGTCACCGTCTCGGTCCTGTAGATGGGCACCAGGTAGGTGTACATGATGACCTTGGGGAAGGTGACCAGAGACAGTAGCTCGTTGCCGCATATGAAGAAGAGCGGGAAGTAGCAATAGTGCGCCCAGTACTGCTCGCCGACAAGGACAGTCTTGGTCGTCGTGAGGCTGCAGAGGCCGTCCTGGTAGTTGGTCCAGCCGGAGGGGCAAGTGTAGGTGGTGTGGGCCACGGTCATGTACAGGTCGTAACCTGAGAGGACCTGGGTCGTCACCGGGTAGTGCGCTGTGACGTCGTAGCCAGACAGCATGCTCGACGTGGTAGTCTCGGTCACGGTGTAGCCGACCAGGGGGTCGGTCGTTTCTGAGACGACATAACCGGAAAGCCTCTGGCCGGTCTCCTGGACCTGTTCCTGCTGGTACGTGGTGACCTGCTTGGTCTGCTGGACGGTCTGTACCTGTGAGGTGATGTAGAGTCCCCTGCTCGTCACCAAGGTGACGCTCGTCAGGCTCGGCAGGGTGCCTCCGGAGACCGACTCGGCCAGTGAACTGATGTTGATCGCGGTGGTCTGCCCCGGGGAGACCACGTAGTTGACCGACTCGGAGAGGGTCTGGCCGTTGCTTTCCTGCAGGAGCGCGTACACGATCGAGGTCTGGACACCTGAGCTCTGGGCCAGCCAGATCGTCCCGCCTGCAGAAGGGGAGGCAGAGAGCCCGGAGAGCTCCTGCTGCCTGGTCGCCAGGGTGCTCTCGACGCCGATCTGCTTGCTCACGAGGCCGGACTGTGCGGACGCGAGCGCTCCGACGCCCACAAAAGCCGAGGCCACGAGGGCGACGAAGAAGATGGACACTGGCAAGGAAGCTATCCCCTTTCTCGTGCAGCCGATTGGCTTCATTGCCTGCGGAGTGGGTCTCGTCTTTTAACGCGGATCAGTTGGAAAGCTGGAACTCGAAGTTCTTCCCAATGCTGTCAATGATCTCGACATAGAAGGAGCTTGGAGTGTTGCTGAAGGTCAGGGTCAGCTCCGCCAGCTTCTGCGTCTGTATGGTGCTGATGGCCGAGCCCGAGGAGGCGTCGGTGAGGGTGAAGCCCTGCGCCTGCTGCTGCGAGCCCGCGACCAGGAAGGCCTGCTGCGGCGGGTTCAGCGTAATGGGCTGCAGGCCGTAGTTGTAGAGGTAGAGGGTGACTGTGCTTCCCTGCACCTGGTAGCTCACGAGGCTCATCAGCTCCCCCGTGGCCTTGGCCGAGTCCTGGATTCCCTTTGCCACGCTCCCTCCGGAGGAGTTCAACCCCGAGACGTAGTAAGTGTAGAAGACGCCGAAGACCCCCACTGTGATGGAGAGGAGGAGCAGGGCCGCGACGACTTCGCTGACCCCGGCCCTGCTGTGTGATACCTTCATCCCTTCGGGACGGCGTTCTTGGATAAAACGTCAGGGAGATGCTTCGACCCCGAAGGCCTGACTGTACGTCGCTCCGTTGCTCAGAGTGCCGTCGATAATGACCGCATAGGCGGAGCCCACTGTGGCGGCGAGATTGCCCGATACTGTTGTATCCTGGGTAATTGCAGAGTACGGCCCGCCTGAAAGCCCCCTGACGGTGATCATGGCCGTTCCCCCGCCGCCGGCGATTACTGACGAATATGTGACCCGAAGTTGAGAGGAGTCCCCTGTAATAGAAATCGACAGCGAGGTGAACGGCATCCCTCCGGTGTTGACAATCTGGGCGCTGACAGTGGTGAAGCCCGAAGCTCCAACTATGATGGAAAGCGAAGGCGAAAGTCCTGCTTGGGGCCTCAGGTATGACGTGACCGCGACGTAGTATACTGCCGAACCAACAACGGCGAGGGAGATGATCAGGATTGTCGCTATGATGGTGCTGACGCCATTCTTGTTACACGACACGGCAGATTTCGTGGGTGAATATTCCATCAGGATAAAACGAGACCCACTTTCACAGTCCCTCCTTCTTTCCGTTGGGTGTTGGCCAACATGGGGTATTATAGGCGGAAGGGCAGATTTTGGTCCGGAGTCAGGAATGGCAGCCGAAGCGAATGAGTACGACCGCGAGTCGGAGATGATTGAGGTGAGCGTTAGCCTGTTCATCGCCTCGATGATGTTAGAGGAAGGGAACGAAAGGATGTACCTGGAGCATCTCAGGAGGGCCCAGGCACACCTCACGAGCTTGATTTTGGACGCCGAGATGCACTGTTCCTCGAACTAACCTCTCCACCCAAGGAAGATTCGGACCGCACCGAGAGACCGTCTGATTGTTTGTGTAGGGGGTCCTGTCAAGTTGATGGGCCGTGAGGCCGATTCTTCTCGCTGTCAAGCGTCAGGCCATTAACCTTCGGGGACTCGCCGCGTCCCCTCACCAGCGCCGCGACGCCAAGCAGTATCAAGGCGACGCCTATGAGATTGAGGGTGTAATTGGCTGAAATGCTGGCGCCGAAAGAAAGCGCCCATACAAGTGGAACCCAAATCGGGTAGCCGTAAAAAGTCCCAACTGTGTCGCTCGTTCTTACCGTGTAGACGGCACCAAATACTGCCATTATGCCTCCTACCAAGAGAAACACCATTCCAACGACGAGCAGAGGCTTCATTTCATCACCTGACGGCCTAGGGAATTAATAATCCTATTATGGAGAACGGCAATCACGGCCCGGAGGTTTACAGCGCTCAAAACTCGAAGGACGGCCCGTTGGTTTGACAGAACCGTGTAGGGTGGGGGTTATATCTCGATGCTCGTGAAATGGGTCGGGAGACCATAGCGCAGATGTCAGAGGAGCACACAGGCGGGCAGCCTGCAGACCGGCCGCTGAGGATACTTGTTGACGGAGAGGAGTGCACTGCGATTTCAGGAAAGGATTCTGTGATGTTCAAGAAGGACAATGGAGCCGTATGGGGGTTCTTGAGGAGTGCAATCCAGATGTCTACGTTTGATGCTGATGATGCGGTTATAGTGGCCTACAAAGATGGAGACATGGTAAAGTCCATCAGGATTACCTCTCGCCCTAGTCCCTTCCGACAAGGCGAGCCCGAGTACGCGCCTGGCCTCATTTGTATGGCGCTGATGATCTAAGTCAAAAGGCTACGGACCGACTTTACGGAACTGATTAGCATCAATCATGTTCTTCAGATTTTGAAGAGCCACAACTCCGTCAACGGTCTTGGGATCTATCGCCGAGATTTTCTCATGAAGCTGACGGCCGAGACTGTCCGTGAGGAGTTCGTTTTTCGCCATTTCTGGAGAAATGAGCTTGTGAGATGCAAGCTCCTGACCCAATTTGCTTCTGTTTAGCGACAAATCAAGCATCTGATCTCGCCATTTGGAGGCCGATTCAACATCAGGACCGGTCGTTGAATTCATCCAAGTTGTGGCCCTGAAGTGTTGACCGCTCGGATT
>JAFMAU010000075.1 GCA_029784825.1 Nitrososphaerota archaeon
GTCCGTGGCGAGAAGATCGGGACCACAGTGACGTGAGCCTAGCAAAGAGATACCAGCATTGGTTCCTGCCATAGTCTACGCATCCCTTTCCATCGCAGTATTCGTCTCGTTCTGGACTTCGCTGGTGGAAGCGACATATCTGACCCTGCGGCCGCTCTCTCTAACTTCGTCGATCGGTGACAGCTCATCTGCAGCCACCATGGCTTTGGAGATAGTCAGCGAGAAGACAAAGCTGGTCAGCGTCACCACCTTCGTCGATACAATCGCTAACGTGGTGTTGGCGACTACCATCGGGCTGATACTTTCAGACACATTCGGACCCATCGGGTGGGTGTACGACGCGATCCTTGGTTCCTTCGTCATAATGACGTTGCTCTACCTTCTCCCCAAGGCCATCGGCATAGAAAACGCGCTCAGGATGTCTCTCGCCCTCGCCCGATCCACCAAGGTCGCTATGACCATCCTTTCTCCCATAGCAGTCCCGCTTGCCAACATCGCCCGGAGGTTGTCAGAGATGTTGGTCGGGAAGCCTGGCTACAGGAAGGTAGACCTCGCTTCGGAGTTTGAAGACGTGGTGACCATGCTCGAGAGGTCTGGGCACATCGAGCCAGACGCAGGGCGGCTTCTCAGGACCGCCCTCGCATCATCGAAGCAGAACGCCTTCGACGCCCTGACCCCCGCCGCCGAGATAGTGTCTGTCGACAGCGAGGCTACCGTCCTAGACGCGCTAAAGGCGATCGGCGAGTCGAACCATCCGAGGATGCCGGTGTACGACGCGAAGAGGGGAGTGTACATCGGGGCCGTCACCATGAGGACTATCTCCAAAGCGGTCTCGCAGAACCAAATGGACTCGAAGATACACGACTACACCATCCAGCCTGCCAGAGTGTCTGTAGACGACGGCCTGGCGACGGTGATCGACAAGATGCAGGATGCAGCGGCTACCATAGCGTTCGTCTTCGAGGAAGGGAAGTTCGTCGGCATGATCACCCTCTCGGACATCCTCGAGAGGCTCCTGGGCGTGAAGGTCTAAACTGCCTTCTTGGGCACCGCTAGGGCGTTAAGCTCGTCGAAAGTAATCGCCTCATCGAGGAGGCTTCCATACGTCCCACGGCCCATGACTTCTCGCGAGGCGCGCTTCAGGAGTCCCATGGCGGCATACGACGCACTGGGTCCGAAGCTCACCCTGGCGACCCCCAGCTTCTTCAACTCCGGGACGGTTGGCAGGCCCTTCCTGATCATCACATTGGTGGGAAAATCGAGGGCCTTCACGAACTTGGAGATCGAAGCGGCATCCGTCAGCCCCATAGGGTAGACGCAGTCGACTCCGACGTCCCTGTATGCCTCGGCCCTCCTTATCGCCTCATCCAGCCTTTCTCCATCGTCTCCGGCAAAGAACCTTAATGCGTCAGTCCTCGCATTGATCACGAACCTGGCCCTTCCAGCGTCTCGGAGCTTGGTCAGCGCCTTCAATCTCGCCACCTGCTCCCTTACTGGGATGAGCTTCTTTGTGACATGGACGAAATCCTCGATGTTTATTCCGACCGCGCCTGCCTTGACGACTGCCTTCACGCTCCTTGCGACCCCTTCGGGGCCGTCACCGAAGCCTCCCACGACGTCTACGCTGAGGGGGATAGAGAGCACGCGGGCAATCCTCTCTACAGCCGAAACGAACTCTCCATGAGGGATTCCCTCCCCGTCAGGATAGCCGAGGGAGACCAACATCCCTGCGCTGGAGGTGGCTACAGCCGCGAAGCCCTCGTCTTCGAAGACCCTGGCGCTTGGGACATCCCATGCGTTCGGGAGAACCAGCACGCTCCGTCGGTCGTGCAACTCGCGGAACGCCTCGGCCTTCTCATGTTGGTCCATGCCTGCAGCTGGTGCGCAGAGCCCAATCGTAAACTTTGCTGAAGTCGGCTGGCTACTTGGTTACCGTCTCCGGGGCCACATGCGCCTTGCCGTGCTCGTCGAGCTTGGCTTGGGCGTCGAACTTCGCCCCGCACGTCGCGCAGGCATATTCCTTCCTTCCCCACAGTTTCATGTCCCAAAACTGGTTTCTCCCGTATATAATACATCGGTTTTAGCGAGTATGTCGGCGCGCTCTCTGCAGTTGCGCCACGAGTAGGAGGCACGGCCGCCCTGCTCCTCGAGCCCATGTTGCGTATGCGCTTCTAGATGACGGGCTTCATGAGGCGGGCCGCAAGCAAGCACGCGGGATCTGTCTCCAGCGGGTCTCCGCTGTACGCGTTGGCCCTCGCCCTGCTGCCCCCGCAGATTGAACGATACCCACACGCCCCACAGCTGCCACGGAAATCTCTGTCCCGTATCCGCTTCAGCAGTCCGTGCTCCCTGTACACGCTGACGAGGCCGTCGGTCCTTATGTCCCCTAACTTGGTCGGAAGCAAGCCGCCAGGGTGTATCGCACCGTCATAGGAGACGAAGATGATTCCATCACCATCCAGAGTCCCTCGGGGCCTGATGCTCGACGTGCTGGTGGTTGGGTCCCCTTCGAACGAAACGAGTTCCGACGCCATCTGAAGGTACCCTTCGCCCCTCCAACTCGCACCTCCGCGGGCCCTCTCCGCCGCAATCCTTCTGATGAACGGAGCCTCCACTGTCCTGACTGTGATCCCATACCTCGAAGCGTCGTATAGGAAGTTGCATGCGTCCTCATACTCTTCAGGAAGGATATCCTCGACCCCGCTCCCTCTCCCCACCTTCACAAGGAAGAACACCTCCCACGTCTTCACCCCAAGCCCCTTGATGAGGTGGAAGATTGCCGGAAGCTCCCTGACGTTCTTCTCCATCACCACGGTGTTGACCTGGACGTGCAGGCCTATCTCAACAGCCTTCTGGATGGACCAAAGCGTTTTCTCGAACGTGCCGGCCTTCCGCCTGATCGTGTCGTGCGTCAGGGCGCCGGCGCCATCGAGGCTGATCGAAATCGAAGCTGTCCCGGACGCCTTCAGACGTTCGAGCGCTTCTGTTGTCAGCGCGTCCGACACAGCGGGGGACGCGGCGGACCCCACTCCCCGAGCCGAAGCATAGCGCAGGATGTCGAAGAGGTCCCCCCTCTTGAGAGGATCTCCTCCCGTAAAGATGACCGTGGGGTACGGCTTTCCGAACCTCACGACCTCGTCGATCAACTGGTAGCCTTCATCCGTGGTAAGCTCTCCCGGTAGGGGGTCGCTGATGGCGGACGCCCTGCAATGGATGCAACTGAGGGGGCACGCCCGAGTCATCTCCCAAAACACCAGGACGGGCTTGTCACTGAAGGCTCCGCCTGCTTCGTGACGACCCAGCAGCCGCGCGCCGTCAGATTCCATCTCTGCTCCCTACCATGGTCGCCCTTCTAAAGGCGAGGCTGGCGCGTATGGGTTAGCGCCATCAGCTTTGGTCGAATGCAAGTCAAGTCCGGATTCGACTCCCACGAGAAATGTCCCCAACAAGACGGGGGTCAAGCACCCAGGTCCACTTTCGTAATCAGAGCGCCACTTTTGGCGGTGAAATAGAATCGTCCGACAGGGGCATTGGTGCGGGGGGTGGGATTCGAACCCACGAACCCCTAAGGGACGGGATGCCCCATCCGAAGCTAGGCCGGATCTTGAGTCCCGCACGGTTGACCAGGCTTCGTTACCCCCGCGCCGGCGACGCATCGCTGGGTTCCGATAAAGAGTCTCACTACCAGACCGTTACCACTCTGCTGGTCTTCCTGAGGAACCGGTGAGACGCGATCTCGATTATGATGTTGCAATACCTCGCCAGCTGCCCGAAGTACGACACCAGGACCCTCGTGTAGCCTGACCCCGTGCTCGAAAGAATCTCATCCATTACCTGCTTCTCCAGCTGCAGCGTCTCTTCCACAAGCGTCAGGGAACGCCCGATGAGCCTAATGTCTGGTGCAAGCAGACTCGCTATGGTGGTGTTGAAGGCCTCTCTGGTCTTCGCGGCGAGCTTTTGCACGCTCGCTGCCACCTTGGGATCCATCTTGGCCCTCAACCCCTTTAGCCTTACGAGCTCCTCTGCTGCATCCTGGACGATTCCACCGATCTCGTCCAACGTCTTAGCCGAGACCCTGTCCCCTGAGGCATGCAGGGGAGACTCTATCCCGATCTCTGATGCGAGCTCCCTCCTGCTGAGAGCTACCAGAAGCTGCCTTGAAATCAGCCAGTATAGTTCGTCTACCTCTTCCTGTATCCTTGGCACCTCACTCAGCCCCGCCGTCTGCCTGAGGTCGAGCGAGTCTATGACGTGCTCCAGGCTCCTCGAGACCAGGATCTGCAGCCTCTTGACCAAGGAGTCGACCGGGAACTTCGTCGGGTCCATGAAGCTCTGGGCTACGACACGTTTCTCGTCAGACTCTACCACTTCCATCCCCCTGAGCCTTTTGATGGTGTCGACAACCCTGGCCATCGTCTCGCGATCAAGAGGTTCCCGCCCGACTACCTCGATGGTGTCGTAGCCAAGGGCATAGGCTCCCACTAAGAGCATCGTCAGCATTTCTTCGCTGCCTGCCTGGTCCGCCCGAAGGGTCGCCTTCGCCGCTTCTTTGGCCCTTGTAGTCGGAATGAGCCTGAGCGTCCCGTCCACGTCCTCCCTTACAATTAGGCTGTCCTTGGCCGATAGGCCCATCTTCTTCGCGTACTCCCTCGGTATCGACACGGTCAGGCTCACCCTGCCTACCTTCTGCACCCGGCGCACTTCGTCCATGGGACTCCTTACGAGTATATACCTAATATACTATACTCTTAAACAGCCTGGCTGCCCTCACCGCTTAGGCAACCACTGAATGAAACGCGACGATTTCTCGTGGATGATCGGCGGGGTCCAGGGGAGCGGGGTCGACACTTCGGCCCAGTTCTTCGCCAAGGCCGCTGCTGCCGGAGGCCTCCAGGTCTTCGGCAAGAGAGAGTATTATTCGAACATAAAGGGGGAGCACAGCTACTTCCAAGTCCGCGTATCCAAGGGGACCATCAGGTCACACGTCGACACAGTGGACATGCTTGCGACATTCGAGGAAGAAACGATCTTCCGCCATGCGCTCGAAGTCCGGAAGGAAGGTGCCATAATCTACGACCCCGACCTTGACCCGAAGCGCCTGGACCAGGTCCCGACGATTGAATCCAACGTGAGGTCCGTCCTCAACGCCGAGCTCTCGAAGGCAGGGTTGTCTGCGGACGTAAAGGGGATACTCGAGCTAGCACGAAGGCGCGGAGTCCACATCTACCCTGTCCCCTACAACGAAATCCTGAAGGAGGTCGGGGCGAAGCACGGTGAAACTTCCCTCAGCACGCTCCAGAGGATGCTGAACACCATGGCCGTGGCGGCGTCGTTCGCACTGCTTTCCTACGACGAGAACGTCGTAAAGGACGCCGTCAGAAAGCAGTTCAAGTCGAAGCCCAAAGTCGCCGAGATGAACGCCGACGCGGTCGGCGCGGCATATGATTACATGGAGGAGAAGTACGGCGGAAGCTTCAGCTTCAGGCTGACCCCAGAAAAGGTCGAAGGGCCAAGACTCTTCGTCAGGGGCAACACCGTGGTCGCCATGGCGAAGGAACTCGCCGGATGCAGGCTCCAGACCTATTATCCGATTACTCCCGCCAGCGACGAGAGCGAATTCCTCGAAAGCCACTCCGAAATCGAGCTGGACGGCCACACCGCACACGAGAACCCACAGGCTGCCGAAAACATCGCCTTGAAGGCAAAGGGGAGCATAGCAGTGGTCCAGTCCGAGGACGAGATCGCGGCAGTAACAATGGCCATAGGGGGCGGCTTGGCAGGCGTAAGGTCTTCCACTTCCACTTCAGGCCCAGGGTTTTCACTGATGGCCGAGGGGCTTGGGTACGCTGGGATGAACGAGGTCCCGGTCGTGGTCACCTTGTACTCCCGCGGGGGTCCGAGCACCGGGCTGCCCACCAGGCATGAGCAGGGGGACCTGAGGTTCGCCCTATACGCGGGGCATGGTGAGTTCCCACGGTTCGTGATGGCGAGCGGTGACCTCGAGGAGGTCTTCTACGACACCGTAAGGTCGTTCAACTATTCAGAGAAGTATCAGACTCCAGTAATCCACATCGTCGACAAGGCACTGGCCAACTCGGACTGCACCCTGGGCATGTTCGACGTCAACAGGGTCAAGATTGACAGAGGCGACTTCCTGAAGGAGATTACCACCGCGGTCAACGGCGAGTTCAAGCGCTTCCTGCACACCCCGACAGGCGTCTCTCCCAGAGCCCCGCTTGGGACGAAGGGGGGCATCAACTGGTACACAGGAGACGAACACGACGAACTGGGTCACATCAGCGAGGACCCGGTCAACCGCGACTACATGATGGACAAGAGGATGGGCAAGCTCGACCTGGCCGATAGGGAGATACCGATCGCGGAAAGAGTGAACTTCTTCGGCCCAGAGAACGCCGACATCACAGTCATCAGCTGGGGCTCCACCAAGGGCGCGATTTTGGACGCCATGGAGTGGCTGAAGTCGGACGGGATCAGCGTCAACTTCATCCAGATCAGGCTCATCAACCCGTTCCCCACGGAGTACGTGGCCAAGCTCCTTTCGAAGGCGAGGAAGATCGTAGGCGTCGAGATGAACTTCTCAGCGCAACTGGTAGGCGTCGTCCGCGAGAAGACCTGCATCCCCATCGAGCAGTTGGTCGTGAAGTACAACGGAAGACCTATGTCTGCGGAAGAGCTCTACGACGCCCTTAAGATGATCCACGAAGGTAAGGCCCCCAAGAAACTGGTGTTGAAACATGGCGCTTAAGCTCTCAGACCTGAAGACGTCGGCGCACAACGACTGGTGCCCCGGCTGCGGCGACTTCGGCATCCTGAATGCCGTCCAGATGGCCCTGGCGGAGATGAACGTAGACCCGACCAACACCGTGGTGGTCTCCGGGGTGGGCTGCTCCTCGAAGGCGCCCCACTTCATCAAGACCTACGGCGTCCACACCCTCCACGGCCGTGCGGTTCCGTTCGCAACTGGGATCAAGCTCGCCAACCCGAACCTCGAGGTCGTGGTCGAAGGGGGGGACGGAGATGGAATGGGCATCGGCGCCGGTCACTTCGTGAACTCTGGAAGGCGCAACGTGGACATGCTCTACATAATCCACGACAACGAAGTCTATGGGCTGACAAAAGGGCAGGCCTCACCGACCCTCGGGCTGGGTATGAAACCAAAGTCACTCCCCTCTCCGAACATCAACCAGGCCATCAATCCCCTGATGCTTGCCATCGCGTCGGGATACACCTGGGTCGCCAGGGGTTACTCATACGACGTCCGCCACCTGAAGGATCTCATCATCAAAGGCATCCGCCACAAGGGTTACGCGTTCCTCGACGTGCTGCAACCATGCCCGACCTACAACGACATCCAGACCAAGGAGTACTGGGCAGGCGAGGGGAACCTCGACGACGCAGGCAGGCCCAAGCCGAGGACGTACAAGCTAGAGGAGACCGGTTACGACGGCGTCGTCCACAACAACGCCGAAGCAGAGGTGGAGCAAAAGATCCAGCAGGCGATCCTGAAATCGTTCGAGTTCGGCGACCACACTCCCATCGGCGTCTTGTACCAGAACGAGTTCGTCCCGACCTATGAGGAGAGGCTCGCAGGCCGCAGCCCATCCTACAAGACGAGCCCGCCGGCTTCTCAGGAGATAGCCCGCCCCGACGGAACCCCCCTGGCCAACATCAACAAGCTCCTCGAAGATCTCAGGGTCTTCTAAAACCGGACCGCCGCCTTCGGATCCGAGACTGCCAGGCTCTCACGGTTAATACACCCAGGGAGGCTCCTGCGCCCGTGATAGTAGCAGTAGGCACCAAGAACCCTGCCAAGGTCGAAGGCATAAGGCGGGGTTTCGCCAAGTACTACCCGACGGTCGAGCTCAAGCCGATCGACTCTTCCTCCGTAGCCAAGGCGCAGCCGAGGGGACTGGAGGAGATGGCCCGCGGAGCCACCGCCCGGGCCAACCTCGCTCTCACGAAGGCAGGCGGAGATCTCGGTGTGGGAGTCGAGGCGGGGATCTTCACCATCGGGGACGTCTACTTCGACAACCAGGTGGCAGCGGTGGCTGACGCTCTGGGCAGAGTCTCCCTTGGCCAATCGGCTGGGTACTCGCTCCCAAGAGAAGACATGGAGCGCCTCTTCAGCGAGGGGAACGAGCTCGAGCGTTGGGCAGAGAAGGTAAGCGGCATCGACGAGGTCGGCGACAAGGGCGGGCTCATCCACTACCTGACCAAGGGAATCGTCTCCCGGGCTGACCTCACAGAGCAGTGCGTAGTGACGGCCCTGATCCCCCGGCTGCGCCCCGACGTCTATGGCTTCTGAGCCTCCACACATGATGTCAGGCTTAAGAACAGTAGGCCGCTGAGGCGGCTCGCTGCGATTCTAGGGATGCAACCAAGCAACTCGCCGAAGGAGAGGACAAGTGGTTCGCTCATAGGGCAGATCGAGTCAGGCGAGGTCTCCAGGCAGCACCTCAAGGTCCTCGCGCTCTCAGGCGCGGGGGTCTTCATGGACGGCTACGATCTCTTCATCATCAGCGTCGCCCTCCTTCTGATAGTACCTTACTTCAAAGCGACCGCCTTCGAAATCTCCGCGATATCTTCCGCCGCCTTGCTCGGCGCCGTGTTCGGCGCGGTGTTCTTCGGGAACCTCGCCGACAGGCTCGGAAGGAAGAGGCTGTACATAATAGACCTCCTCTTCTTCGTGGTCTTCGCGGCCGCCTCGGCCTTCGCACAGAACGTGTGGGAGCTCGTCCTCTTCAGGTTCCTGCTCGGCATCGGCATCGGGGCAGACTATCCGATCAGCGCCTCG
>JAFMAU010000076.1 GCA_029784825.1 Nitrososphaerota archaeon
AGATCTCGACAGGCAGCTCCATAGCGGGGCTGAAGCACGTCCTCATCCTCCTGACGATATCCTTCGTCACCTTCACCTTCTTCATTCATCCGTGACAGATGCAGCGGGTCGGCCCGGGAGGGCGGGAAAGTTTTGGACACGCTTTATAAGCTGGAGACTGGGCGCGCTTCAGGGATTTGAGGCGAGGCTTTAGGGTATTCTCTATATCGTTCACTATCCTCTTGGTAAGCCTTGGTCCGGGGTTGGTCCTGGGCCAGTCGGCCGGAGCATCAGCGAGCACGGCTGCCCTCAGGATGAAGGTGAGCGTGATCCCGAACGAGATCCCAGCGGACGGAGGGACCTACTCTGCGGTCTTCGTCCAGCTCGTCTCGCAGGCGGGGCAGGTGGTGGCCGCGCCCCAAGACTACGTTCTCTCGCTGACCTCGGCGAACCTGAGCGTGGCCTCGGTCCAGCCCGCGCTCGTGATACACGGAGGGCAGAACTACGGGGTGGCTTCGCTGACGTCCACGTCCCGCCCCGGCTCCACCGATATCACTCTGGCTGCCACCGGGCTGATGCCCGCCATAGTAGCTGTCAAGACCTACGGCGCCGGAGGCCCGCCGTACAGCCTTGCCTCCTTCGTGGCGCCTACGACGCTCATCTCCGACGGCACCAGCAGCTACTACTTCGTCGTGCAGCTCCTGGACGTCGGCGGGATCCCGGCCCAGGCGCCGTCTACGCTGAGCCTGTCGGTGACCTCCTCGAACCCCGACGTTGCCCAGCTCCCGGCCACACTTCTGATCCCCCAGGGAGCCAAAGGAGCGTCGGAGCAGTTCACAGCCGGCTCGGTTGCCGGCTCGACCACGATCACGACGCAGCTCAACAACGTCTTCTCAAGTTCCATAAACGTCACAAGCGGTCTCCTCCCCCTGGCGGTCGACCTGACGGCTTCGGGTGAGGCCGGGGTGGCGACGGGCTCCAGCGTGCAGTTCACAGTCACGGCTCTGTCCGCGGGAGTGCCTGTCAGCGGGGCCACAGTGAGTTGGACCGCCAGCTCCAGCTCTGACGTCTTCACCGGCATGGGCGTCAGCACGGGCCAGAACGGGACGGCCGCCGCCACCATCCTCCTCAAAGAGGGGGGGAACCTCACGGTCACGGCGGTTGTGAACGCGCTGGGCTACGGCACAAAGTCGGCCTCGGTCAGCTTCCCAGTCGCGAGCCGTTCGCTCTCGGTCACGGTCATACCCGACTCCACCCAGGTCAACGCGAGCGATTCTACGGGCGTGACTGCCATAGTCACCTCAGCGGGGAAGCCGGTGCAGGGAGCCCAGGTGGCCTGGACTTCCAGTCTGGGTTCGGTCACGCCCCAGTCGAGCACGACCGGGGGCTCGGGCGCTGCAAGCACTATCTTCAGTTCCCCGGTTGATGGGAACGCGACCATATCGGCCCACGCCTCGGCCGCTGGGTACACCTCGGGCTCGGGGAACGCCGTCGTGACCGTTGGCGCGCCGTCCGGCGTCTCGACCGGCTCCGCAGTGCTCTTTGGTCCGCTCGCCTACATCCCGGGGCCCGTCTTCTTCGGCATCCCGATTCTTCTCGTCGCCATTGTGGTCTTGGTGATATTGCTGGTAGTGGTCGTGCGGCTGAGGAGGAGGCGCGGGGTCGAGCCTGGAGCCGAGGAGGCAACCGAAGAGACCGAAGCGGAGGGGGAGTGACGAGACACGCCTAGGACTGCCCGTCGTTTGAGACAAGGTGAGGGTCGGCTATGCCCGTAGACTGGAACGCGGTGTTGGCCCGGCCAGAGGTGCTCTCCGTGCTTGAGAAGATGCTGGGCAAAGGAGTCACGGTCATCGGGCCCACGGTGGACGAGAAGGGAAGCGTGTCGTATTCAGTCGGCAACGGGGAGCCAAGCCCCAAGATCGACGTCCTCGAGTCGATGGTAGCAGCCGGGATATTCGAGAAGCAGTCGGAGGGCAGGCTGCTCTGCTGCCCGCAGCACGAAGGCGCCATCGACCTGTCCCCCCTGCTCCGCTGCCCCCACTGCTCCAGCTCTCAGCTGAACAAGGGGTCCCTCTTCCAGCACAACTGCGGCTTCATCGGTGCTCCGGAGCTCTTCTCCAGCGGATGCCCTCACTGCCGCAAGCCGTCGCCTCCACAGACGGTGAAGGCGGTCGGCGCGTGGTACGAGTGCCAGGGCTGCAAGAAGAGGTCGGCGCAGCCCAACGTCTTCCTCTTCTGCAAGCGGTTCAACCACGAGTTCGCCATAGGTCTGGCGAAGCTGATAGACCAGGGCAGCTACAATCTCACCAACGAGGCCACCCTCGCCATGAAGGGGAGGCTCGGCATCATAATCTCCGTCCTCAACAGGCTGAGGTCTTCCGGGGCGGCAGTCGAAGTTTCCGGGAAGATGATAGGAAAGTCGGGCGTGATGCACGACTTCGACCTGATACTGAGCTCCCAGAAGGGCAAGGTCCCCATAGACGTGAAAGTGGGCGAGTCAGGCCCGGTGGACGTGGTCGGAGTGCTCTCCACCTACGCCAAGGCCCTGGACACAAACACCAACCCGACCATACTGGTGGCCACGCCGAGCGCCACCGAGGACGCCAGGAGGACGGCGAGCGCCTACAACATGGTGCTGATAGAGGGGAGCGACGGAGCGGCCATAGCGGCCCGGATACTCAGTGCCGCGGGCCCCCTGTCCGCCCCAGGGGCCGGGACACCCACGGGAATCGGAGCGACCAGCTTCGCTACCTAGACAGCTTCTTCCTCTCGAGCATGGCGAGCTGCCTCCTCGACCACATCAGGATCAGCATCGTGGCGGTGAACGTGGTGCCCGCCATCACGTAGGGGAAGATCAAAGCGACCAGTTTCTCGGTAGCGTTCGCGATGTGAACCACTATCCCGTTCGAGTAGAGGCTCGCCTTTGTTTCTGTGGAGCCCACGTTGTAGGTGAACCAGACGAGGGCGGGCGGGACCTGGAAGTCGCCTGGACCCGCAGCGACCTCCATGTAGCGCAGCGTCATGCTCTCCTTCGGCCGGAGCGAGTCCGGGGGAGGCGGGTCGATTATCGCCTGCACCTGGGTCACGGTGTTTGACTGGGCAAGGGTCAGGACAGAAGTGCCGTTCGGCTGCGTGATTGTCACGGCTCCACTGAGCGTGAAGGTCGGGTTGAAGTATTCGTAGATCTCGATGCCAGTCACAGGGAGGCTGCCGTTGTTCGTTATGGTGAGGACTATGGTGACCTTGTTTGATGGCGAAACGCTCGGCACTGTCTTCACCGCGCTTATGGTCCCCCTTTCGGACTGAGGTCCCGAAGCCGCTCCTGCCGTGCAGAGGCCGGAGGCTGTCAGAAGGAAGAGTGCCGCCAGCAGCATCAGTGAGACTCTTGCGGCTCCGCTTCTGCTCAAGGACTCTGCAATCCGCCCGGGTTCGGATATGAATGTTCTCGGAGGCAGCGGTCGTCCCGTATCACGATAGCTTTTCTCGGCCCCCAGAGTGTACGATTTCTACCCGCGGCTTATATAGAGAGGAGATTACTGTTCAGTTCAAGATGCAAATCAGTCGTTCGAAAAGAAAAGCAGTCGCACCAGTGCTAGCCACACTGATGATGATAGCCGTGGCGGTAGCCATGAGCGTAATCATCTTCGTGTGGTCACAGGGATTCCTCGCCCAGACATCGGCCGCAGCAGGCGGACAGCAGAGCCAGCAGAACCTCGCGGCATCATCAGGTATATCTATCGAGACAGCGATCTTCGACACATCGTCAAAGACGATTACAATCGTCGTACGCAATGTTGGGTCGGTCGCTGAGACTCTGGGCTCCCTTCAGATCTCAGGCGTCCCTTCGAACAGTGGGTTCTCAATCTCCGACGTCTGCGTATCTCCTACCACGAACGCGGCAGCTTGCACGGCAAGCGGCAGCATCAAACTAGGTACCGCGCCTCCGATAGCCAAGGCCGCAGCTGTGGCCATCACCTACACTGCGTCAAACTTGGCCTCTGGCGACAGCATCAACATCAAGGTCTCGACAACGGTCGGCACTTTCGCGACTCAGCAGTTCACCGTCCCCTAGCACAAAGCGCACGCTGGGGGGACCATTTCTTTAGCGTCGAACTTCTCCTCGGGCGCGCTCTTACTGCTGCTTGCTGCTGTTGTAACTGAAGACCAACACCATGGGATTCTGGAAGACTAGGGTAAACCTCGAGTCGTTTCCGTAAGCGTTGCTCAACAAACCTGAGCTGTTCCTCAAGAGCGAGAACATCACCAAGTACACCGGAGCCTTCAGCTCCGCGGGATTGGACGCAAACCAAGCCGAGATTTGCTGCGACATGTAGCCCGGTGTCCCGATGTCGTCGGTCGCGAACTGCCTGCCATCTACGTAAGGAGAGAACCAGTACCAAGGCAGGCCCACACTGAATATCACACTTTGCCGAGGCGTGCTGCTACCGATCCAGTTCATAGAATCTAGGACGTAGGTCTGCTTCGCGCTTATGAAGTCGCGTTCAAACGCTGCACTACTCAGCACGCCGCCCGTCGCTCCCTGGACTGATAGAACGGCAATGAGAAGGATTACGACGGCGGCATACAGAACTCGTGCGTTCGCCCTCCTTGACGTAGATGTTCTGGGGATGAGCCAGGCCTCGATTGGCCTCACGATGTAGAGGTAACCGAGCCCAAAAACCAATGCTGCGGGTACCAAGGCGTAGAACGAGTAACGCGACGCCGCATACGCCCCGCCGAAGAACCCAGACGCAAGTAATGGAATGAGGAACCAGACGACAGGGAGCGAGTGAACGACTTTCATCTTACGGCTAACGGCTGTTCGTGCTATGAACACACCGAGGGTCACAAGAAGAAAAATGAGAGGAACATCTCCAATTGAACCGTCTAGTGTGTACAGGAATGGTGCGAACGGACCGCCCGGGAGACCGGACGCTGACACCAAGACTCCTCCCGGGGAAGCTACGCTTGAGAGGAAGCTCGCGATCGCCTCGGGTGCAGCAAGCGCGGCTATGATGGCCGCGACAGGAAACGCCGCTACGAAAAGCCAGAACTTCCAGCTCCTTATCTTGAGCCAAGCCCCGAACGCCGTTGCGTACACGAAACCGGCCAGCAACTCCATGAGGGATGTCACATGGGCGAATACCAAGGCCGCCCCGCTCAGGAAGAGGGCAAACAGCCCGTTGGCACTGCCGACCCTTTCACCTAGCGATTCTGCCAACATCCAAGCGAATAGAAGACCAATCACACCGACGTAGAACTCGCCGTAGAGCCCAGAGGTCAGTAATCCGTCATCCCAGAAAGGCATGATGAAGCAATACGCAGCTGTAGCGAAGAGAGCCGCAGCCTCGTCGTGGGATATCTTCAGTGAAGCATAGTACACAAGCAATGGAAAGAAGAAACCCAACACGAGCATGGAGTATCGGAGGGCCTCGATTTGCAGTCCGCCCACCGCAACCAGTCCATAACCGAGGTAGAGGTAAGAGGTGATCTGCGTGAGGCCATAGAGCGAATTCGTCAACCATCCATAGAGAAGTACGTTGGGCGCCGTGCTGGCTTGGAGGTGAAGAAGGTAGTCGTGGAAGAGAAGTTCAGGCGGGAAAACCGGATACTTGGTGAAGTAGTAGCCGACGACCGCTGCATTCCCCACCGCAAGCAGGATCGCGAACACCTCGAGCCTTCCGACAACCAGCCTTGGCCGTCTCCCGCGCTCTCTCAGGTACGTGAACGCGAAACCAGCGCCGAAAATCGTCAGGACAAGATATGGGAGCATGGGGGGCAGCCCGCCAAGAATTCGCCCGAGCGCGAACGTGGCAACTGGTAAGACAAGCGCTCCGAACGACAGACTCAACGTTATCCACTCTATTGTCGTTCTTCCCTTCTGCAACCCCAATGCGCCAACGGTTGTGCCCCCGGTCAGGAAAAGAGAGGCCACCAGAACTAAGAGTTGCAATGGTTTCAACACCAGGGCAGGGCCAACGCCAAGTTCCAAGCGGCTTCTCGGAGTCTACACATAAAAACCGTAGCATGGCGACACTGCCATCCCTCCGACAGCCGCTTTGGATTGCAATGTCTGTGCTGGTGAAGCACTCTTTGCGTGCTCAGGATGCGTCGCATCACGAAGAGTTACTTCCTTCTGACCAGTGCTTGTCTCCCAGGCCACGGAGACTCGACCTTGCAGCTCTAGCTTGGAGGAGACTGGTCGACGAGCTTGTCCACACGGGCTATACTTCCTTCCCCAGTCCGGAAACCCAGGCAACTTGTAGTAAGGTTCTGTTCCAGCGCTTGAGGCTTCAACTCCTCAACCTGGTGCCGATGGTTCCGGCCCCTGCTACTTGCCACTGCGAGCTCCTTCCCGACTCGGTCCGCCGCTATCAAGCCCAGCTGACCTAGTCAGTCTGCGCTGTGCAGTTGGCCATCACTTGCAGCAGCAAGTTCGCCAGAAAGGTTCGAACCCCAAATCGTCTTAGCGGAATCCGCCGAGAGCGTACACGACCAGCACGTCGTTAATCACCGTCCCGGCTGAGTAGGCGAGGGTCGCCGAAGCGTAGATCGCCAATACGCCCCTGAGGACGTTCGATTTCGACAGGCCGAAGAGCGCGGCCGCAATGAAAATAGGCGACAGCTGCTGCCCGACCCAGGCAAGGGCCTCCCCGTTGGCGAAGAGACCCTGCACGGCGTGATTCTGCTCGACGGTCGTCCCGAAGAGCGACACGGCGTAATTCGTCAGGACGAGGTCCGCCAAGAGGAAGGCCAGCGCCGAGAGGAACAGCCAGGGGAACGCGGAACGCAGCCTGGAGATGATGCGCTCCAGCCGGATGCCTCCTGCCGTGTTTCGCCTCGTCTCCACGTCTCTAATGCTCAGACCCAGAATCGCCAGAAGCACTGGGAGAACGACGGCTACCAGCGGGTCATAGAAGGGAGCCGCAACCAGGTAACTGACCAGGAAAACCCCGATAAACAGGGCCAGCGCACCCACGTAAAGCCGCCTGCCCGAAAACCACACATCCATCGCCGGATGACCCGCTGCTCCAATGCTTCATATATGCACGCACCCGGGTGGATAGCAAGGGGAATGTTTGTCCTTGACCGACGGCGATCCTCGCCCTAAGGCCCAGCTCCTCGTCCCCCTTCTCTTCCTGTTCCTGGTCTTCGTGATCTTCGACGTCGGCTCCACCGTCTGGCTGATCAACAACTCCCCCGGAGGGCTTGAGAACGAGGTCAACCCGGCGGGAGTGGCGCTGTATTCCAGCTTCGGGGCAGCAGGCCTAATCTTCCCGAAGTTCGCGCTCTTCATCCTCTTCGCCGGGATGACCGTCTATTTCGCCCAGAGATACTCCCAGGTCAGGTGGTTCGTCGAGGCTTCGCAGACACTGGTCTTGGCCCAGATCGCGCTCTCGCTTGTGATTTCGTTCAACAACTTCATAGCTATCCTGGGAGTCTACTTTGTCAACGGCATCTGGCCGATCGTCAACATCCCCCCGAACATGGCGGTCCTCGCAATCTACGCATCTGACCTGGGGCTTGGGGCCATCTTCGCCAATGGTGTCATGTACATCTGGGGGATCAGGAGGGTCCAGACTCACCTCAAGGTCATAGTGAGCCTCATGGTCCTGATCACGCCGGTCCTCCTTTTCGCCGCCGGATTCCGGACCGACATCTGGCTCTTCGGGATCTACGTGGCGTCTGCCTCCACGGCCATCGGTCTGTTCTTCTACGGCACGGAGGAGAAGGGCATCCGAACCGTCACTCCCGTGAAGTAGGTCATACTGTAACGTCGTCTGTTACAGACAATGGCAGCACATCATGGATTAGTGTAACAAATGCATGCTAGGAAAACGATTATTGCAGGATTTAGAGGAATGCTTATAAGTTCGACCCGTCGGCCGACGTCCAGCCAACGAGGTAGTGTTGTCCATGTCAGATGTTCAACAGGCAAGCCAGCGGGCCTTCCCGCGGGTCATGACGGGAATCGAGGCCCTCGATAGGGCGATCGGCGGCTTCCCAGCGGGGAGCGTCATCGTCATGGCTGGCAAGCCCGGGTCCGGGCACGACCAATTCGCGAGGCAGATTCTGTTCAACGCCGCAAAGGGGGGCAACCGGGTGACCTACCTCACTGTCGACAGGGCCCCTGAGGACATCGTCTGGGAGATGGACGAGGCCAGGATGGACGTAGAGAAGCTGGTGGGCGAGCAGAAGTGGAACTTCCTCAACGGGTACGAAGTCAGGCTCAAGGTCAAGCAGGGCGAGCTCGGAGTCAAGGTCCTTCTGGACATGCTCGGCGCTGTCGCGAGGTCTGCGAAGGCGGGCGACTGGACGTGCGTCGACACGCTCTCAAAGATGCTAGAGTACAACGGCCAGAAGGAGATAACCTCCTTCCTTGACGACATTACGCTGCAGGCCAGGGAGGGCAGGGGCATCCACTTCGTGACCATAGTGGAGGACTTCCACGACCCCAAGACGCTCAGCATGCTCATGCAGGCCTGCGACGGCTATATCCGGATGAGCCTGGACAGCACCAGGGCCGAGCCCATAGGCACCCTCAGGATCGAGAAGCTCAGGATGGCCAACTCGGTCCAGAGGTCGATGAACTACTCGCTGACCCAGGACGGAGTCTCCA
>JAFMAU010000077.1 GCA_029784825.1 Nitrososphaerota archaeon
TCGTGTTGGGCGACGGGTCGTGGGTCATGTTCAGGCCCTCGGGGACCGAACCCGTAACGCGGTTGTACTGCGAGTCCAAGGACACTCAGACCCTCGAGGCTCTCGTCCAGTTGGGCGGTCAGTGTGTAGAAGCCTCTAATACGCCGTAATGGCTTCGGCAAGTCGGATGCAGGAATCAAAAGCCATAGCGCGAGTACTGTCGTCGGGCTACGTGTTGGACGCGAAGGCATTCGAGATGATCACTTCTCTCCCACGGGGTGTCGACGAGGGGCTGGTCGAGAAACTTCTGGAACAGAAAGCCGGGTCAATGGGGGAGGCAAAGCGAATCACAGTGAGCGACGTGGAGAGACTGATGCCCAAGGAGAGTCCTCAGGCCCAGGAGACGACGGTGGTGGAGGAGCCAGCCGAAGTGGAAGTTCTCTCCGATCCCACGCCGGCCATCGCGCCGGTCGAGGGGATCGAGGGCTTCGGCAAGCTGTTCCATGACAGGTACCAGCGCCTCTTGTCGATTGTCAAAGACCGGCTCGACACCAAGAGCAGCGCGAGCGTGTCGGCGTCGAAGAGCCTCCCTCCGGGGAAGAAGGTCAGGGTGGCAGGGTTGCTCGCAGACCGTTCCAGCAGGCGTGGAGTCGTCGAGCTCAGGGTCGACGACCCGACCGGTTCGCTCAAAGTCGTGTGCCAGGACGCGCTGGTCGAGAGGGCCGCCCTAGAGGCCCCGCTGGACAGCATGGTCGTGGTCGAAGTCGCGAGAGGCAAGTCGGGGGGACTGTACACCGACTCGGTCGTCCTCCCCGACCTCCCTGGGCGCAGGGTCGTCTCCACCTCCCACAGGGCCTACGCGGTGCTCCTTTCCGACCTGCACATAGGCAGCAGGATGTTCCTTGCCGACGACTTCCGCCGGTTCCTGATGTGGCTCAATGGAAACCTGGGCGACAAGGACATCGTCGGTCGGGTCAAGTATTTGGTGATCGCAGGGGATCTGGTGGATGGCGTCGGCGTGTATCCCGGCCAGGAGTTCCAGCTAGCCGAGAGAGACCCGAAGAAGCAGTACGCCGTAGCCGCCGACCTGCTCAAGCAGGTCCCCGGGCACATCCAAATCGTCGTGTCCCCTGGGAACCACGACGCGGTCAGGCAGGCACTCCCGCAGCCTGCGGTTTCGGTGGAGATGGCCGAATCGTTGTACGCCATGAACAACGTCCGGTGGGTCGGCGACCCTGCATACGTCAAGCTGCATGGTGCGACCTTCCTGATATACCATGGGAAGAGCTTGGACGATGTGATAGCCACGACGCCGAATCTTGCCTATGACAGGCCCGCCGACGCCATGAAGCTACTCCTCAAGGCAAGGCATCTCGCTCCGACATATGGCAAGCGTACGGCCCTGTCCCCGGAGCTCCGCGACTACCTCGTCGTGGACCAGGTCCCGGACGTCTTCCACGTCGGGCATGTGCACACCTACGGCGAGCTCTCTTACCGCGGGACGCTCCTCGTGAACTCGGGCACCTGGCAGGCCCAGACGAGCTTCCAGTCCAACATGGGGCTCGACCCCACCCCCAGCATCATCCCAGTCGTCAATCTGTCGAACCTTGAGGTGGTGCGGCGTAACTTCGGCGCCGCGGGTTTCTCGGCCTCGTAGTGGTTTCAGCCTGCGGCACCAAAGGCCGGGTCTTCCGACAGCGTCTTCGCCAGCGTGTCCCGCCCTATGAGCAGTCTGATCTTCTTTGTCCTGCCGCGCCGGCCTTTGCTGACTACCGACGCTTCGACGAGCCCCAACAGGTCGAGGTCCCCTAGTATCCCACTCATCCTCCTCTGCGTGAGCGTCTCGATGCCCATCCTCTTGCAAAGGTTGCTGTAAGCAAGGTACAGCTCGCCGGTGTTCGTCCCTCCGTCGAACCTCGAGACCGCGTAGAGTATGGCCTTGTTCTGCACAGGCAGAGAGCGTATCGCCTCGTCCACCCTGTCGACCTCCATCTTGTCTGATGCCTGCCGGATGCACGAGTCGTCGATCTCTTTCAGTCCCTCCCGCTCGGCCACCTCTCCCGCTATCCGCAGGAGGTCTATCGCCCGCCGCGCATCGCCGTGCTCCGACCCCGCCATGGCTGCACAGAGGTTAATCGCCGCGGCCGAAGCGACGCCGGGTCTGAAGGCCATCCCTGCCCTCTCCTTGAGTATCTCCCTGAGTTCGTCCACCGTGTAGGGAGGGAAGACCAGTTCCTCTTCACTCAGGCTGCTGAGGACACGGGGATCGAGCCCTTCCTTGAACTTCAGGTCGTTGGATATCCCGACGATTGCCAAGAAGCCCGGGGAGAGTTTGTTGCCAGAGCGCGTGAATGCGTAGAGTATGTCGTCGCCGAAGAGCTTCACCAGATAGTCAATCTCGTCGAGTATGAGGACCACTTTCTTCTTGTGCGTCCTGACGTTCTCGAAGATGCGGTCGATGACCTCGCCGATGGCAAGCCCTGTCAGAGGAATCTGCTTCTCTTTGCTCAGGTCTAGGAACCGCGCGAAGTCGGCCAGCGTCCTGTACTCGCCGTCCGCCAGCCGGGTGTTGACGTATGCTAGCACGAGGCTTGGGTTGTTCGCCTCGGCCTTGAGCTTGTCCAGCACATAATTCGTCACTGCGGTCTTCCCCGTCCCCGTCTTTCCGTACAGGAGGAGGTTAGAGGGCTTCGAGCCTCTGAGAATCGGCGCCAAAGTCTGGGCCACCGCCCTCGTCTGCGAGTCCCTGAATGGCAGGCGGGACGGCACGTAGTCTGGACTCAGCGCGTCTCTGTTGACGAATAGGTTCTTTCCTTCCTTTGCCCTGCGAAAGATTTCGTCGATTCCTCCGGACAAACGAAGAACAGTGGAAACACTGGTCTAGATAGGTCTTTGCGGAATCCCCCCGCTCATCCCCCGTCTCCAAGAGAAGTTACGCGCGATTGTTGGGTATAACTCAAGAGATGTGTGGTATTTTTGATGGAAAGGGGGAATTAGTTACGAAGAGAGCCGGCTACGACCATGACCATCGACGTCAAAATCCGCGTCGGGCTGTTCTTGGTTTCAGTGGCCATCTCGGCGTTCGCCGTGCTCGCCACCGCCCACGGCCTGTACGTCGGACCCCTGGATGGAATCGGTGGGACGACCCCTCCGTAGAAGCGCGGGTCGTCTCTCCCTATTTTTGCGGTGGGGTGTTCGATTCCTTCTGCAGGGCGCTGTTCATCTGGCGCGTGTTGAACTTCCACTGGCCGCCCTGGTACATGTGGTACGGAATCGTGAACGCATAGGACTCGGCCGGCTTGACAAAAGCCACTTCCAGCCGCGACCCCAAGTGTGGTGCCGCGTCGTTGATGTAGGCAGAGACCGCCATCAGATCTGTCAGCGGCACATACATGAACGCCGCGTAGGTGCCGTCTTCCAAGAGGTCTTCCGACCAAAGGAATGGGACTTTACTCACCGCCGTCTGGACGTCGGACAGCTCTGCCTTGGAGAGCCCCCGGAACGTGAGGCGTGTGGTCGCAGTCGAATGGACCAGCCTCTTCGAGACGTCCTGGGCCCATCTAATCCTGTAGGAAGGGATCAGCTTCCACTTCTGCACGTGCGTGCGGTAGTGGTACTCGAGGGTCTTCTGGTGGACCCTGAGCTTCCTGGCTATTCCGGTGAGGTGCTGCAAAGAGTCCTTCTGAAGCTCCTTGATTATGAGGAGGTCGTAGAGGTCGAAGTCTTCAGCCTCGGTCCTCGCGCCTAGCGGCAGGGGGCTGGAAGAGAGCTCCGGGACCCTGTTCCACTCGGTCTCCCACCTTCCCGACCTGAAGTTGAAGAACCGTGGGTCCATCGGCTTGCTCCTGTATGCCAGGTCTCTGTCAAGTGTGAAGCTGCTCAGGACCCCTCTGGTCCTCAGTCCGGCGAGGAACTCCCTGTACTGCTCGGACGTCCCGTTCGGGAGTGCGAAGAGCGCGATGAAGGTACCTTGTGGGACCAGCTTGGCGTAGTAGACGAGGTACCCCACCCGGTTGAGCGCAGTGAGTGTCTGCGTCGCCATCTTGGCGTATGGCCCTGTGAAGTCGAGGGTGGCCCAGTGGAGGTGCAGCCCCAGCTTGGCGTAGTCGACCTCGGCGTGGAACCTGAACCCGAGCCGGCCGAAGCGCTTCTTGATTTTGTACCTGATCGTCTCCTGGTGTGTCCCAGTCATCCGGGAGATCTGGGCGACGTTCCTAGGTCCGGCCTTGCCTATGGCGGCGATTATCTTCGCTTCCAGGTCAGGGGCATCGTCCTTTATCGTTTGGATGGACTTGGCGTGAGACAACCTCGATTTGTCAGCAAAAACAGCTAATTAAGGATGATAGGTTTTCAGATTGGTAAATTCTGTGGGCGGGTGGTTTCCATCCTCCGGCCCGTTAGACACCAAGGCCCCGCAGACCAACCAGTTGTCCTAGGCCCAGTCGTGGGCTCGGACAAGCGAAGACCGGGTGGTGGGTTCCTTCGTGTGGGCGTGGCCTTCGCGGCCACCCATCAACTTCGCTGTGGTGTCTCGTTTTGCCGTAGCCAATTCCGATGCCTCTGGGGGCGGGATTAGACTAGAGGTAGTCCCCATGCGTGGTCAACCCCCACAGCTGCGGTGTCGAGTGCCTTTTGGATGTCCGCAGTTATTCGTTTGAACTCGGCCGGCCAGATGGGGTCGTATCCTGTGGTGGCGATTGGGTCTTCTACCATGTGTGGCGGCGGCCGGGGGCCGCTATCTCTCGGCGACTTGTGCGGGCTTCAGGTAGACTCGGCGGTACACCCAGGAGTTTCCGAACCTCTCCCTCCTGATGTATTGTTTGTCTGCCAGGCGGGCCAGGTAGGTCGATATGGTGCTGAGCTTGACCGGGTGGTTGTACTTCTCCTCGAACTCCCTCGCCACGTCCGACGACGAGAAGTCTCCGGCCGCAAATGCTGTTTCTAGGAGTGTCTGCACCTTGCCGAAGAAGGTCCCTTCGTCCGGGGGCCTGTGGGAGTGCTCCATTGGGACGTCCATGATCTCGAGCATGTCCACGGCTTTCATCAGTTTGTCCCGGGAGACTACACCCTCCAAGGCCAGGGTGTACTTGGTCCCTTCCTCGTCTTCCAGCTCAATCTTAATCCGTTTGCGCAACTTTCGGGCCCGACGGGTGTCCTGCGCCCCGATTTAGCGATGTCAGGTGTGAACTTGTGAACCTGGTTGTCGACTAGTTTGACGGTGGATTGATACGACATAGGAGGTTCACTTGGGTTCACAGGGGGCGTTTCATGATGGGGGCTGGACAGGCTCCAATGGAAACAAAGGGGTCGGAATTGGGCTCTTCGTGGGTTTGGGGGCTGGACAGGCTCCAATGGAAACACAGGGGTGTCGCTCAAGTCTGCTTCGGGCGGAGGTTCACCTTGGTTCACGACCAATCCCCCACCCCACCGTTTCCACTGGAACCTCTCCCCCGAACAAAGCAGCCCGCCAAAGAGCGCCCCACCAACCAATTGCGTCGATGTCTAGACCCCAAGGCATATCCCATCAAGACCGCAAACCGAGTGCGGGCTCTTTTTACTGGCGTAGACCACGTTCCTCCTCTGGGGCTCTTTTGGAGCGGAAACAGGAGAAGGCCAGGGGAGGGGGGAACGCCGTTCTGTTAACAACAACGCAAGTCTGTTAACAACTGATTTAGGCGAGCCCTTGGACGAGGAGCCGACACGGCTTGAGGCTGAGCACGGCTTCGACGCGGAGGGCGATCGACAAGTGGAAGAGACACGCGCGGAGCCAGGCGACCAGGTCCAAGTACTGGGCTCTGGAGATGGTATCAGGGGTGGTGACGTCGGCAAGACGCGAGAAACTCGTCGTGCTCCCATTCTTGGGTTTGGCCGTGCTCTTCAACTTCGCAGCAATCCAATTCGGCGTCCTGGTCCTCATAGGGTTCTTCGTGGCGAAGCTGCACTGTTACAGGCTCGTCAACTCTGTGATGGGCCTCCTAACGTTCACATAACTGGATCAAACGGCCCCGCCGACACAACCCAGGCGAACCCGGAAAGGACGCCAACTACCCGAACCAATCATCATGTCGGACTCGGTGGCAAGCGTTTCTTCCCCTCGTCTGTCAACTGGTAAACGAAGGGCTTCGACGAGGCGTTCCGCTGGACCAGGCCCAGCTCGAACAACTCCTTCATGACTCTAGCGGTGTGTTCGCGTGACTTGCCGAGCGCGTCTGTCAGCTGACGGGTGTTCTTCGGGGCCCCGCCCAAGATCCTGAGGGCGGCGACCTGGGTCTCGTCCAACTCCGACGCAGCCAAGGGCGCGGGGATCGGCCGTGGTGGCTGTGGTGGCTGTGATTCCTGTGACTCTTGTGACTCCAGTTGTTGCATGGGCTGACTCTGAGTGTGACTTAAGGCTGGTTCGGCCTCTGGTTGTGAGGGCTGGGGCATCACCATGGGTGGCGGGTGGGCGTTCGCAGCCGCAAGGGCAGCGGAGGCCGTCATGACCCTGGACTGGATTACCTCCACCCTTCCCATCATATCCAGGATCCGCTCGTCCTGCTTCTTGAGACGCTGCTCTAGGGACGACCAGAGGTCCCGCCCTAGGTCGGTGGACACGTTGACCCGCTCAGAGACCTGCCTGTACTTGACAAGGAGCCCGACGGAAAGAGCCACAAAGAAGAACGAAGCGGCCAGCAGAGCGACCTCTGTGATGTCTACCATCCGTGACCTAGACGTGACCCTAGTTGTGATTTAAGCGTGACGCCGGAACACACCGCCACAGGACCCCACGGCGCGCACCCACCGGTCCGACCTCTGTCAGCCGCCTCTTCGTTTCCACAGCCGAGTATTTGGAGAGGAACAGGGGCTCATGAGAGGAAACACCGGACGAACGAGCCGAGCCTGCTCGGCGTTCCACCCTTACGGCCCCACCCGTTCCCGTCCATAGGCACACCAGCCTGGCGCCTATCACACCAAATCCAGCTTCCGTCCCTGTGACTCGCTCGCAATCACACCACGATTTTCTCGGTCAAAGAGCCCAACACACCGGCTAACCGCTCGGTCTCCTCGTCGGACAGCTCTCTGACACCTCCTCCGGCCACATCCAGCAGCCTTCGGACGTCTTCTACCTTGACAACTCCGACCCAAATCCCGATTAGGAGGGTTATGATCGACTTCCGGACGTTCCGCTTTGCCTGTTGGACGGTCCGGTAGTAGGACCCGACGGTCAGAGGTTTGGGTTTACCCTTGGTCCGCCCCTGAGATGCGGCCGACGAGGCCTCCCTGTACTTCATCTCACCGATCACCACACGCAGATAGAGCCTCAGGGCCTCGAGCTGTCTTGCCGTCAAAGAAGACTGGTTGACCAACGATTCGGGGAGACTCAACGTCCCCTCTGTCATCCAAAGATGTATTAATTTTTCCAACACGGCTTTTGTCAATAATTACTATTCTCTGTTCATCATCCAGAATATTTTCATTATCTCCGCTACACAATCAGAAGTTCCACAACAGGAATCAAGAGCGCACGAGGTGTTACTTATCTACGAGGCTTGACAGACGGGCGGGCGAGAGAGGAATGGGTAGGAGACGCAAGAAAACCCTTCGGGTGGTCCACAAGACCCTGCCGTCGGTCTTCGCATGTCCCCGCTGCGGCCTGATCTCGATTCGCATCACATCCGAACAAGATCCAGCATCACAGGATTTCGTGTTTCGCGTCACATGCGGTAACCCCAATTGCCCGTTGCACGCGGGCAGAGAGATGCGGTACCAGACCAAGAGGGCCAACATAGACGTCTACAACACCTTCGTAGACGACTACGCCAAGGCCGGGGTCTGACTTGCTCGAGCCGGGCCCGGTAGAGAGACACCTCATCGATGAGACGAAGCGGGGTCCAGTCGTAGCAGCTCTGATAGACCCGGAAGACTTCACTCCTAAGCAGGCCGCAGAGACAGCCGCCAAAGCGGTTGATGCGGGGGTTTCGCTAATTCTGGTCGGCGGTTCGACCCTGGCGAACCAAAGCAGGCTCGACGACGTGGTGAAAGCTATCAAAAGTCACAGCAAATCACACCCTGGTCACAGCAAGTCACACAACGTGCCCGTTGTCCTCTTCCCTGGCAACATCACAGGCGTCTCGCGGTACGCCGACGCCATCCTGTTCAGCTCTCTTCTCAACTCGACCAACCCTTACTTCATCATCGGCGCCCAGGCTCTTGGGGCGGTGGAGGTCTACAAGAGCAAGATTGAGAGCATTCCCATGGGCTATCTTGTCTTCGGGAACAGCAGCGCCACCAGCTTCATCGGCCAGGTCAACCCCATCCCGGCATCGAAGCCCAACCTCGCTGTGATCTACACGCTGGCTGCCCAGTATCTAGGGATGAGGA
>JAFMAU010000078.1 GCA_029784825.1 Nitrososphaerota archaeon
AAGTAGGACCCGTAGAACTCCCTGTCGAGGACCGGGGACGACAGGAAGACGCCCATCAGGCCCCCGAAGATGAAGAGGACGACGGTCCCCAGGACGAAGAGGAACGGGGTCTTGAACTGGATCCTCCCCTTGACGAGCGACAGGATGAACGCGATGACGATGACCCCGAAGGGGATCGATATCGCCTCGGTGGAGACGTCGAATACGTCCTGCAGCGAGAGGGGGATCCCGGTGAGGAACATGTGGTGCATCCAGACCCCGAAGCTCAGGGGGAGGACCACCAGGGTCGTCGAGATGATGATCCAGTTCCTCCCGGAGAGGGGCCTCCCGGTCATGGCTGGGAGGACGTTGGCTATCACCCCGAAGGCCGGGAGGAGGACGATGTACACCTCGGGGTGGCCGAAGAACCAGAACAGGTTGTCCCAGAGTATCGACGGGTCGATGCCGGGGACGTTCAGTATGGCCGGGCTGGTGAAGAAGACGGTGCCGAGGATCCTGTCGGACACGTTCAGGGTGAAGGCGGCGATGAGCGTCGGGAAGGCGTAGAGCATCGCCGTGGTCGTGAGGAGGGCGAACCAGGTGAACATGGGGATCTTCGAGAACCCCATCCCCTTGGTCCTCATCCAGAGGACGGTGGTGATTATGTTGACGCTGCCCAGGGTGACCGAGACGGCCAGGAGGAGCAGGCCGATGTACACCAGGCTGGGGCCAGGCCCAGGCTGGAAGGTGGCCCCCGAGAGGGGCTGATAGGTGGTCCACCCGGACTGGGCGGCTCCGCCGGGGACGAAGAAGCTGGCGACGGCCAGCAGGCCGCCGCTGAGGAAGAGCCAGTAGCTGAGGGCGTTGAGCCTGGGGAAGGCGAGGTCGTCGGCGCCGATCTGGAGAGGGACGACGTAGTTGAAGAAGGCGATGGCGAGCGGAGAGAGGAACCAGAAGATCATGATGAGCCCGTGCATGGTCACCGCCTGGTCGTAGTACAGCGCGGTCAGGAAGGTGTTGTTAGGGACGGAGAGCTGGACCCTCATCAGCAGGGCGAGGGTCCCTCCCGCCATTCCGAAGTAGAGCGAGGTGAAGAAGTAGAGGAGGCCGATGTCCCTGTGGTTGGTGGTGGTCAGCCAGCGGCGGACCCATGCCGTTGTCCCCAACTAGGTCAGCCTGACCCCATGAACGCGGTCCAGGAAGAATCGCTCACAACGGTAAGGTTGGCGTCCATGAAGGCGTGGCCGACGCCGCAGAGCTGGTAGCACCGGATCGCGTCGACGTAAGTTCCCTGGTTGGGCATCATGAACCAGGCCTGGTTCACCTTCCCCGGGATGGCGTCTTCTTTGACCGCGAGCATCGCGATGCCGAACGTATGGTATACGTCCTTGCTCGTGATGTTCAGGATGATAACCTGGCCGGCAGGCACCGTCAGGTTCCCGACCGAGAACCCGCCGTTGGGGTAGGTGAAGTTCCACCCCCACTGGAAGCCGGTCACCTTGATCGTGATCGCGTTGGGGTCGTGGGGGACCTCGATGTTGCTGCTGCTGGCGAAGGTCTGGTACCCCGCCGCGCCGAGCGCCAGGGCCATGATGACCACGACGGCCACCACTATCCAGAGGTTCTCTGGGCCTTTGGCGGCGGGAGGGGCTCCCGGCCTGTCCCTGTATCGGTACGCGAAGAAGAGCAGGAGGCCGATGACGAAGCCGCCCGCGATGATCGCGGAGACCAGATACCAGTTGAGCAGAAAGTCGAACGTCGCGGTCGTGGGGGGAAGAACAAGGGCTCCCGAAAGCATTAGGGCGTCTATACGCTCGAACCCCTAATACTGGTTATAAGCTTTGGCGGGTGGAAAACTGGCGACGGTCCCCGGCGGCAGGAGTCAGCGGGGGAGCGGATATAACGCATAATTATCGTAAGATACGAAGGCGCGAATGCGGTGGGGTGGCGGAGCGGTTACGCGTACGCCTGCAGTCGCGTGAAGCAGGGAGCGTATTAACAGGGGTTCGAATCCCCTCCCCACCTTTTCCAGGGCTTTCAGGGCCCGCCGTTGTCACTTTGCCCGGCTGAGTGCCTGCGACGCCAGCACGAACATCGCGTGCGACCAGGCGAGCGGGACCGCGGACAGGACCCCTCCGCCTGCTTTGTCGACCTGCTCCGGAAGCATCCCCAGAGGCGTCGAGTGGTCGGCGGACCAGCTGAGCAGCGCCCGCGCAGGGGCGGCTTCGCCGGCGTTCGAGTGGTGGATGGACAGCCAGCAGGTCGAGATCACCCACGGGTTCCCCCCGTAGTTGTCGTCTGACGTGAACCTCCCGGCCCCGCCCGCCCGGAAGCGGAACGCGTCGGTCAGCGCCTTCGCGTTCTTCAACATCCTGGGGTCTCGGTCGGGGAGGATGCCAAAGGGGAACGAGATCGCGAGCGAGCTGATGTCGACCTGGGGGTCGCTTGGGCTTTCGCTCCTTACGAAGTGACCCAGGTCCTCGTCCCAGAACGCGTCCAGGATGCGCTCCTTCACCCGCTCTGAGGCCCGCGCCCACTTTTGCGCTTCGGCGGTGAAGTTCAGCGACCTCGCCGCTTCTGAAGCGGCCTTCAGGCCGGCGCACACCGTGGCGGCCGAGTAGACGTGGTTCGAAGGCTTCTCTTCCCACAGGTTCATCGTGGGCCTGACCTTCCCCGAGGGGTCCACCGCGTCGAAGAGGTACCAGGCGGCCTCTCTTATGAACGGCCACACCTCGCTCAGGAACCCTCTGTCGTGGGTGAGCCTCAGGTGCTCCACCATCCCCCACACGACGCAGGCCGTCTCGTCGAGCTCCTCTCCCCAGGCCGGCCCCCAGGCGGGTCCTATCTGCTCAGGGGAGGCGTAGTATCTCTGGCGCACCACGCCGGAGCGGTCCTGGGCGGCCCTGCACCAGAGATAGAACTTCTCTGCCAGGTCGTGATAACCTGACCTGTCGAGTGCGAGGGCGACGTAGAAGGCGTCTCTCGGCCACACGTATCGGTAGTCTGGGTCCGTCGAAGGGGAGGCGATTATCCCTCCCGTCTGCCTGTCGCAGAGCAGCATCAGGGTGAGGAGCGACCGCTCTACCAGGGGAGAGTAGCGGCCATGGCTCATCCTGTTCCCTTTCTTGAGCTGAGCGCGCCAGTGCCGCACCGCTGTGGCGGCCATCGAGCGCCCCCCCGCGCTCTTCGCCGTCTCCAAGAGGACCTCCGCCCGCTCCAGGTTCCCTCCTGCCGCTGCAAAATAGCACAGCTCCCTTTGCTTCCCGGGGGACACCTGCCCCAGGTGGTAGGCGAGGGCCGAGTTGACCCCCTTGCGCCCTCTGGAGAGGGCCGCGTCGGAGTTCTCCAGCCGGCCGTCCAAGCAGTCAGCCCGGGCGTCGTCCTTCCACCCTCCGATCCCGCACTGGTGGGAGGCAGACCGTTCAGCCGCGCCGAAGGCGAAGTATGTGCTCCTTCGATACTGGACGACGGAGTCGCGGGCAGGATCGTAAAAGGTCGCATTCCCCCACATCGTCTCCTCGAGCTCCGGGTTCTGGTAGAAGAGCAGGCGGACGTCTTTGGCGCCGGCGCCGTCGGCGGAGACCTTGAAGTCTGACGCGAAGACGTCGAGGCGGGGATCCACGAAGGCGGTCCTCGAAACGGCTAGCCCGTTTCCCCTGTACCGCGTCTCGATGACGTTGGCGTGGGGCCAGTACTTCTGGTCGATCTCCCACCCCTTGCTGTCAAGCCAGAGCATCCTGCCGCCGCGAGGGGACCCGATGAAGACCCCGACGGAGGATTCCTTCATCTGCTCGGCGTACCCCATGCGCGGCCAGAAGAGGCTGACGAGGTTTCCGTCGGGGCGCACGCATGCGGTCATGCTCCCGTTCCCGACGACCCCCTGGTGAGGTGTTCCTGTTCCGAGAAGTTCGTTGACCATGGAGGTGGAACAGCGGGGCGACCTGCTTTAGGGGTTTTCTGGTCGGGGCTGTTTTCCTCCCTCCTTCGCTTTCTTTAATAGCGGACGCGGCGAGAAAATAGAATCATGGAAGGGGTGGAGATAGGATACTGGGCCGCCCAAGAGGAACACAGCCCCTCGCAGCTCCTGTTCAACGTCTCTGAGGCGGAGAAGGGCGGGTTCGAAAGCGCGTTCACGAGCGACCACTTCATGCCGTGGTTCGACCGGGGCGCCCACGCGGGGTTCGCGTGGTCGTGGGTCGCCGCGTGCGCCGCGCAGACGAAGCAGCTGAAGCTTGGGACCGGGGTCACCGCCCCCGACAGGTATCATCCGGCGCTGATAGCCCAGGCGTTCGCGACGCTCGACGACATGTTCCCCGGGCGGGTGGTCCTCGGGCTCGGTGCCGGCGAAGCGATGAACAGCACCCCCCTGGGGGTCGACTTCCCGTCGCCGGGGCAGAGGGAGGAGAGGCTCAAGGAGGCGCTCGAGATAATCACCGGACTCTGGAAAGGGGAGTTCATGGACTACCCCGGGTTCTTCTACCGGCTGGTCAGCGCCAAGCTCTACACGCCCCCGAAGACGAAGATCCCGATATTCGTCGCGGCAGGGGGGAAGCGCACCGCAGAGCTGGCGGGGACCTACGCGGACGGGGTCATCGGGTTCTCGGGCGGGAAGGACGCGATGAACGCGGCCGTCGACGCGGCGAAGAAGCACGGCAAGAGCGAGTCGGACTTTGGAAGGCTTATCGAGTTCAAGTGCTCGTACGACAAGGACTACCAGCGGGCGCTAGACTCTACCAGGGTCTGGACCTCGACGATGGTGAAGGGGATCCTGGGCTCTGACCTGGCCGACCCGAGGAAGCTGCAGGCGCGCGGGGACAAGGAGGTGACCGACAAGGACATCGAGTCGGTGTGGAGCATCGTGACCGACGTGGAGGACCTGATCAAGCCCATAGAGGACCTTGTCCAAGAGGGTTTCAATATAGTTCAGGTGCACAGCGCCAGCCCGGACGAGGCGTCGTTCGTGCACGACTTCACCAGCAAGGCTCTCCCCCACCTTCAGGGGGAGAGCAAGTGACCCGGCCTCGCGTCAGCTGGTGCTCGTCTCCAGCTTACTGGGGGACAGGAGAGCCTGGCCGGAGGTCCACCCCTGCAGCCGGGGGGAGTGGCCAGTGACGGCGCAGTACGCCGTCAGAAGGTCAGGAACTCCGCCTGACGCCTTCATCTGGAGGTCAGGAGAAAAGGCGGGGGCGCTCAAGCGCGGAGAAGGGCTCCTGTTCAGGCTGGAGTCGTCGGCGAAGGAGAGTTGGGTCCTGGACCCGAGGGTCCACGGAGAAGTGAGGCCGTTCTCCATGACCGTGGCCGCAGGCGGCGAAGCCGTTCTGACGATCAGGAACCATGTCTTCTTCCATCGCGGGACCCCTTTCATGCTGACGTCCATCCCCGAGGACGCACACCCGGCGGAGCACGTCTTCGGGAAGCGGCACATCAACAGGCTCGAGAAGTTCCCGTTTTCGAGGCTGGAGGACGTGGACCTCCAGACGTGGGGGCGCCTGCGGCTGCAGAGGGGGGTCTCCGTCGGCACCATCGACGGGCTGGGCTCGGAAGAGTTCAGGGTCAGCCTCCCCGATGAGCTCGAGGAAATAGGGCTCCAGCTTTCCGCGGCCGCATACCTGCTCTACTCGGCAGGGTAAGGTAAGTCAAGATGGTAGAACTCAAACCAGACAGGGTCGGGCCATGGCCCTTCCCGAAATCCGACCCCGAGTCCAGGATCGGGAACTTCACCGAGGTGGAGCTCCCGTTTACCAAGGAGCAGGCGATGCAGGAGGCGGACAGGTGCCTCCGCTGCGGGACCCCGGTCTGCATAGACGCGTGCCCGGTGCAGATGGACGTGAGGGGGATGCTCGACGCCGTGGCCGAGGGGGACTTCGAGACCGCCTACCACAGGATAAGGGAGACCAACCCTCTCCTCGGGGTCACCGCCCGCTGCTGCCCGCAGCTGCAGGGGCTCTGCGAGGACGCCTGCGTGGTCAGGTGGAAGGGGCAGCCCCTGTCGATCGGCATGGTGCAGCGTTTCGTGGCCGACTGGGAACAGGACGGGTCGAAGCAACCGGACCCTGAAGCGGAGAGGAAGACGGGAAAGCGGGTGTCTGTCGTCGGAGGGGGCCCCGCAGGCCTCGCCGCGGCGGAGCTGCTGGTCCGCTACGGGCACGACGTGACCATCTACGAGGAGTCGGACCACCTCGGAGGCACCGCCTGGTATGGGATACCGGACTACCACCTCCCGAAGGACGTCCTGACGTATGAAGCGGAGCGGATAGCCGGACAGGGAGCGGAGGTCAAGAAGAACACGAAGGTGGGCAAGGACGTCTCGCTGTCCGCCCTCCTTTCGGAGTCGGACGCAGTCCTTGTGGCCACCGGCTCCAGGGATGTCAGGAAGCTGGATGTCGCGGGAGCAGACCTGGAGGGCGTGTCCGACGGCTACGGGTTCCTCGAGTCGGTGTACGGAGAAGGGGTGGGAGAGTTCCCCGAGAGCCGGAGGCAGGCGCTGGGGAAGGAGATACTGGTGGTGGGAGGCGGGGACAGCGCCCTCGACTGCGCCAGGACCGCCCTGAGGCTGACCCGGGGCCACGTCGTCGTTTCATACAGGCGGAACGAGAAGGAGATGCCGGCGGACCCGCTGATGGTCCAGGAGGCCAGAGAGGAGGGGGTCGAATTCAGGTTCCT
This sequence comes from Nitrososphaerota archaeon, assembly GCA_029784825.1. Next base: position 6,643 of record JAFMAU010000078.1, read on the forward strand.
CACCGACCCCGTGGAATACAGGGGCGAAGCGGGGAAGCTAGTAGGCGCGGTGATGGCGTCCATGCAGCTCGGAGACCCCGACTCCACCGGCCGGAGGCACCCCGCGCCGGTCCCCGGAGCGAACGTCCTCGTCAAGTGCGACACCGTCTTGCTGGCGATAGGGAGGGGGCCCGACTCGTTCCTGGAGAAGGCGGGAGGACTGAAGGCGGGGCCCAAGGGCTCCATCGCGGTGGACGACCACTACAGGACGTCGATGGCCGGCGTCTTTGCCACGGGAGACGTGACCACGGGCGAGACGCTCGTGGTGAAGGCCATGGGGCACGGCAGGGAAGCGGCCCAGCGGGTGCACGAATATCTCACCGGCACCGAAGACAAGCACGTCTCGCTCTACGAGAGATACTACACCCGCAGAGCAACGGAAGACTCGTACCAGAACATGCTCATGGGCAAAGAAGAGCACCTCCCTCCAGTCTAGCGCCCTTTGGGCGGGTCACGTACGACCATGCCTTCGGGCCAGGCTGGAGCCGACCCTGAGATCAGCTGACCAGCTTTACCGACAGCCTGCTGAGCTTGTTCAGTTTCGCAGTGTTGATCAGGACTGGCGTCAGCTCCTCCAGCGCTCTGGACATGGAGAGGGGGCCGACGTAAAGCGGCCGAAGCCCCTGGATGGACCCGACTATCGACGAGGCGTCCTCGTAGTCTGCCTTTTCGCAGGCGACGAGGGCATCGAAGTCAAGCGGCCTGTCCTTCTGCGCCATCGTCAGCGCGGGGATGTGATGAAACGCGGCGACGACCCTGCTGCCTTGCAAGGTCTTCGCTACGTCCTCCGCGGCCGAACCTGCGTCCTTCGAGTAGACCAGAAACCCGTTCTCGAACCGCATGGGCACGATCGGCGAGATGACGAGCTTGCCTTGGAGCGGAGCCTTCAGCGCTTCCAGGACGCCTACATCGTCGAGGCCCGGAATCGCCAACACGGCCGCGTCGCAGGAGGCTGCCACTTCTTCGTTAGACCCGCCTTGCATGTCTCTCCCAGACTCAGCCTTGACCGCAGCTGCAGCGCTCACTCCCTTGTCGTTGCTCCTTGAGCCTATCAGGACCTGGTTTGCGACGGAGAGCCTGATCGCCAGTGCTTTCCCCAGGGTCCCCGTCCCGCCTACTATTGCTATTCGCATGTCTCTCCCCTTCTGCGCGCGACTAATGGGCGTTTGTTAGCCTGAACTTTGCCGGTCGGGAAATTCTCCGGCGCTTTCTCGCAGCCGCGACTCGCCTTCTTGCAAGCGACGCGAGCGAATCCTAGCGGCGCCGGGACGCGGCCCCCACTGCTGCACCTTGAATGGCGGAAACGATGCGCCCGTGACTGGGGCCGGCCAAAACCGGCTCCGACTACGACAGGCTTATACAGGGGGAGAAAGCCAAACAAGTCGATCAAACTTGGTTTCAGAGAAGATACTCCGCTTCCAGAACAAGAACAGGGATCTGGGCTCGCTTAGACAGCAGATA
>JAFMAU010000079.1 GCA_029784825.1 Nitrososphaerota archaeon
AGTGGTTCGTCGGCGGCAAACTGAACGCGTCATACAACTGCGTGGACAGGCACCTTGACAAGTACGGCAACAAGGCCGCCCTAATCTGGGTCCCGGAGCCCGAAGATGAAGCGCAGCAGGTGATCACCTACCGGGAGCTCTACAGGCGGGTCAACGAGTTCGCCCTGGTCCTGAAGGAGTTCGCCGGGCTGAAGACCGGCGACAGGGTGACCTTCCACCTTCCCATGGTCCCGGAGCTCCCGATATCCATGCTTGCGCCGGCGAGGCTAGGGATAATCCACAACCAGGTGTTCGGGGGTTTCAGCGCGAAGGCGTGCGCGGAGCGAATGGAAGACTCCAAGAGCACCGTGCTGGTGACCATCGACGGCTACTATCGGAACGGGGGCCTGATAGACAAGAAGAAGGAGGCAGACATCACGGTTGAGGAAGCGAAGAAGCTGGGCGTCGACGTCAAGAAGGTCCTCGTCTGGAGGCGGCACCCTGGCAGATACCTCTCCCAGTCCCCGATGGTCGAAGGCAGAGACTTCTTCGTCGACGAGGTGGTGAAGCCCTTCCGCAGCAAGACCATCGCCCCGGTGTCGATGGACGCAGAGTCCCCTCTCTTCCTGATGTACACGAGCGGCTCCACCGGGAGGCCGAAAGGAGCACAACATAGAACGGGCGGGTACCTCGCCTACGTCGCCGGGACTTCGAAGTTCGTCCAGGACATCCATCCGGAGGACGTCTACTGGTGCTTCGCGGACATCGGTTGGATCACTGGTCACTCTTACATCGTGTACGGCCCACTGGCTCTGGCAGCCACCTCCGTGATGTACGAGGGGGTCCCGCTTTACCCCGACGCAGGGCGCCCCTGGAGGATCGCCGAGAGGCTTGGCGTCAACATCTTCCACACGGCCCCCACCACCATCCGCATGCTCAGGAAGGCGGGCGCGGACGAACCTTCGAAGTATGACATCCATTTCAAAGCGATGACCACCGTAGGTGAGCCCATAGAGCCCGAAGCGTGGAGGTGGTACTACGACGCAGTCGGGAAGAAGCAGGCGGTCATCACAGACACCTGGTGGCAGACTGAGACCGGCGGGTTCCTTTGCACAACCATTCCCGCCCTGGCAGCCATGAAGGCAGGCAGCGCCGGCCCGGGCATGCCTGGTATCTATCCCATAATCTATGACGAGAACGGGGTCGAGGTCCCCGCTGGCCAGAACAAGGCAGGGAACATCTGCATCAGGAACCCCTGGCCTGGGATAATGCAGACGATCTGGGGCGACCCGGACCGGTTCGTCAAGGTGTACTACTCGAAGTACAACAGGAACAAGGACAGCAAGGACTGGCACGACTGGCCTTACTTCGCCGGAGACGGCGCGGTGCTGGCCGCTGACGGCTACTTCAGGATCCTCGGCAGGGTCGACGACGTGATCAAGGTAGCCGGGCACAGGCTGGGGACCAAGGAGTTGGAGAACGCGGTACTCACGACCCCTGAAGTTGCCGAAGCAGCTGCCATAGCGATGGTGGACGAGCTCAGAGGGCACGTGCCCGTGGTCTACGTCGCCCTGAAGCCTGGGAACGTCGCATCAAAAGAGCTGGAGGAGAAGGTCAAGGCCAACGTCGCGCTGGCGCTGGGCCCCATAGCCAGGCCGAGGTTCGTCTACATCGTCCCCGACCTCCCCAAGACCAGGTCAGGCAAGATAATGAGACGGGTCCTGGCGTCCATCTCTGACAGGAAGGACTACGGAGACGTCACGACGCTCGCCAACCCAGACGTGGTCGAGACCATCCGCAAGCAGGTACAGGCAGCCTAGGCGCCGCCGTCGGTCTTGGTCCTGAGAATCGTATTCGCGCCTTAAAGCCAGGGGCGGTTCCGTTTGCGCCTGAAGGCAAGTGCCGAGCTTCCGGTCGCAGCGGGACGCGGTGACGGCGGACCTCGAGATGAGGGATGGCACCAGCGTCCAGATCAGGGTCCTCCGGGAAAGCGACATCGCAGAGCTCGGGAGGTTCGTCGATGGGCTGTCTGAGGACTCGGTCTACTACCGGTTCCTCACTTCAGGGATGTCCAGAGAGGCGCTCCTGCGCGAAGTCTCTCCCAAGCCTGGGTGCGTTTCGCTCGTCGCAGCCGTCAAGGGGAGGATCGTTGGGCTGTCGTCCTACTGCCGCTCCGGGTCTGGGACCGCAGAGGTCGGCCTCCTGATCATCGACGAGTACCAGGGCAGGGGGTTGGGCGCGGGGCTGACGGAGCGGATTGCGAGAGCGGCCAACCAGGACGGCATCGCGATGTTTGAAGCGATCATCGACTGGAACAATACACGGATGATAGAGCTCGTCAGGAACCTGGGGTTCCCCACCTCTGAGAAGGTGGAACCTGAGCTGATCAGAATCAGGTTCCCGACGTCCATAGACGCAGTCACCCTGGCCGAGTTCCAGGACAGGTGGGTGTTCAGGGCGGGCTGATTGCTCAATAACCTGCCCGACGGCGGTAGGCGACGTGAGAGGGTGTAGGCTCGGAGTCACCTTCGGCCAGCAGTCGTTCCTCTATTCGTTCCCTGCAGGGAACCCGATGAACTCGTCGCGCCTCTCTGCCTTTGCGGAGTATGTCAACGGCAGCCAGAAGTCCAAGCCAGGATTCACCCTGCTCGCGCCGGTCTCAGCCAGCGAGCGAGACCTTCTCGTCTTCCACACACAGGAGTACATCGACCGCGTCAGAGATGTCTCGGTCACAGGCAGGGGGGAACTTGGGAGCGAAGACACGCCGGCATTCCAGGGGGTTTACGAAGCGTCCCTGTTCCCAGTCGGGAGCACCCTCAAGGGCCTCGAACTCGTGATGGAAGGGGAGTTCGACCATTTCTTCAACCCGGTCGGTGGGCTGCACCACTCTGCGCGCGCGGAGGCCAGGGGTTTCTGTGTCTTCAACGACGGCGTCATCGCGATGTCAAGGGCGCTCAACGAGTACAAGCTCAGGAGCGTGGCCTACGTCGACATCGACGCGCACCACGGGGACGGGGTCTACTACGAGTTCGAGCCTGACCCCAGGGTCATCATCGGAGACATCCATGAGCACGGCAGGTTCCTGTATCCGGGGACCGGCGACGACACAGAGACGGGGAAGGGGTTCGCCACGGGGACGAAGCTGAACATCGGGCTCCCCCCGGGCTCCGGGGACAGGGAGTTCTTCCAGGCATTCGACAGGGTCGAGGAGTTCGTGCGAAAGGCCAGGCCGGAGATGATCTTCTTCCAGTGCGGTGCGGACGGCCTCGCGGGAGACCCCATCACTGACCTGAACTACACCGGAGCCGCCCACGCCTACGCCACCAAGAAACTGCACAGGCTAGCGCACGAAGTCTGCGAAGGGAGGATACTGGCCATGGGAGGGGGCGGGTACTCACCCGTGAACATAGCGGCAGCCTGGAAGGAGGTCCTGCTCGAGCTCGCGACGCCGATCCAGGGAGAATCCTGAATACTGTTCGAGTTATAGCGCCTCAGCCTTATATAGAAAGTTGGGTTCACGGGTGCGAACATATTGAGCCAAAGCCAGCCGGTAAAGGCTGACGTGGTTCTCGCAAATCCAGCTCCGTTGGGACTCTTCGGATTCGGCATGACTACAATCCTCCTCAACCTCGCCAATGCAAACGTGTACGCGCTCGGCTCCACAGTCCTCGCAATGGGCGTATTCTTCGGTGGCTTCGCCCAGATCGTGGCAGGACTCCTAGAATACAGGAAGGGGAACACATTCGGAATGACCGCGTTCCTCGCCTACGGGTTCTTCTGGGAAACATTCGTCTTCATCTTCATCCTTCCAGGCATATCGGGCCTGTCAGCGTTCGCACCCACTAGCACAGCCCTTGGATACTATCTCTTCTTCTGGGGCGTGTTCACACTCCTGATGTTCATAGGGACACTTCGCATTAATGGCGCACTCATGGCGGTGTTCGGCACTCTGTGGATCCTGTTCTTCCTACTGGCTATAGGATTCTTGACAGGCGCCGCACCCACAAGCGGCCTGAGTATTGCCACTGGTTACGAAGGCGTCCTGTGTGGCCTATTAGCAATGTACACAGCGATTGCGAACGTCCTCAACGAAGTCTACGGGAAAAGCGTACTTCCACTCTGGCCAAGAAAGGCCTAGGAACATTCACTAGGATGATGGGCGCCGCGCGAGAAGCGCGGCTCCTTCCCATTTTGGGGCTGAAATCCGGAGAGTTACGCGCCCGGAGGTGAATACGGCTGTGCGCTGGGCCCCGGATTAGGCCCTTGCGGGATCGTCCAAAGCCATCATGTGTCCCCCGAAGCCTACTGACCAGACCAGCGCAGGATATACGACCATCCGCTCCATGCCTCCTGCCCCCAGACCCAGATATTCCCCCCCAATGTAGAGGACCAGCGCCCCGAGAGTGAATAGGCCCAGTATTATCGAGAAGTAGAACATGGGCTTCTTCTGGAACCTGGCGGTCACCAGGGCAGCCAGCCCCGCGAACAGGAACACGATCAGACTGAAGATGCTGTGCCATATCCCTGTGGTCTCAGGGAAGAGGCCCACCCCCATGGCGCCGAGCCCGGCAAGGGCGATCATCGCCGTGGCGGGTTTGTCGTGGAAGCTCCGCTGAAGGAAGAGCGCTCCAATGATGATCAGCAGCCCGAGAAGGACTATCGATGTGTTAAAGATCATCGAAGTCGGCTGGTTGATTATGCACCCGGTGGTGGAAGACCCAGGACAGGTCGCCCCGAGGTCGCTCACGAAGTTCGTCGACACATTATACCCCGGGTAGTATATCTCCGCCAGAATCAGCGCGAGGCTGAACTGAGCCGCGCCAACGAAGATGGCTACGCCCGCTTTGGACGCGTTCGAAAGTGCCAACGCGTGCATTCGGCCGGGGTCAACCTAAAAGGATGAGCCTTGTCGAGACGGGTCTTGGTTCAGAACCGTTAAAATCGGCCTGAGGCCCGAAGGGGGCGTGCTGAAGGTCCTAGTCCTCTCGCCGATGCCAGAGGGACTGATACGCCTCTTCTTCGCCGAGAGCCTGGAGAAGTATTCTCTGGAGGCCGACTTCAAGACGGTGAATGAGCAAGGTCCGGCCCTCGACAGCGCCCTGGAAGACGCGGACATCATCATCGGAGACTACACGTTCAAGATCCCGATAACCGAAGACATGGTCGCCAAGATGGGCAGGACGAAGTTCATCGCCCAGCCCTCCACGGGATACGACCACATCGACCTGGACGCCTGCAAGAAGAAAGGGATCCCGGTATCGAACATCGGAGGGGCGAATGCGATTTCAGTGGCCGAGCACACGCTGACGGTGGCCCTGATGCTCATGAAGAGGATCGGATACGCGAACCGGAGGATGGTCGAAGGCGCCTGGGTGCAGGAAGAGCTGCTCAACTTGGCAGCGGAAGTCCATGGGAAAACATGGGGAGTGATAGGGCTGGGAAGGATCGGCAGGGAGGTCGCCTGGAGGGCGAGGGCCATGGGTGCGAACGTGGTCTACACCGACCTGGTCAGGCTGCCCGAGCCGGAAGAGCAGAAGCTCGGCGTCTCCTACCTCTCCCTCGAGCGCGTCCTGGCTGAAAGCGACGTGGTGAGCATCCATGTGCCTCTTACGGAGAAGACCAGGAAGATGATGGGAGAGAAGCAGTTTCGCCTGATGAAGTCCTACGCCGTGTTCGTCAACGTCTCTCGCGGAGAGCTCAACGACGAGGCGGCCCTGGCCAGGGCAGTGACGCAGGGTTGGATTGGAGGGGCCAGCGTCGACGTGTACAGCTCGGAACCTCCAGGGATGGAGAACCCCCTCGTCACAGCCGCAAGGGACGGTGCGAACATCGTCCTGACGCCACACATCGCGGGAGCGACCAACGACGCGAGGCTCAGGATAATCCAGACGACTGTAGAGAACGTGACTCGCGTAGCCCTCGGCCAGCACCCGCTCAATGTCGTGAATCCATGAAGGTCTCCGAAGTCCTGGTAAGGTCTCTTGAGAGCTACGGCGTGAAGAGGGCCTACGGCCTAGTGGGGACATCGGTCCTGGAGCTCATGGACGCGCTCACTACCAGTCAGATCAGATACGTCTCGACGAGACATGAACAGGTAGCGGTAAGCATGGCAGACGCCGAAGGGCGGGTCACGGGCCGTCCGGGGGTGGCCTTTGTCCATGGGGGGCCGGGCTTCCTCAACTCTATCGTGAGCGTCACTAACGCATGGAAGGACGGGTCGCCTATGCTGCTGGTCGCCGGGGCGGTGAAGAAGCGTATGGTGGGGATGGACTCCTGGCTGGAGGTCCCGCAGTCGGCGATGATTTCGAGCGTCGTGAAGAAGGCGTGGCGAGTCGAGAGGGGGCAGGACGCCGCCCGGGTGTTCTCTGAAGCATACTCGCTGGCGATGTCCCCGCCCTTCGGCCCGGTCTTCGTCGAGGTGCCCGAGGATGTCTGGGGGCAGGAGGCTGGGAGAGACACGGTCCCGCCTTCGGCTTCGCCTGCCAGGAGGGCAGGGCAGGATGAAGTGCAAAGGGTCGCTGACGCGCTCGCGAAGGCGGCCATGCCACTGGTCGTCGCGGGGGGAGGGATCAACAGCCCGTCGGGAGCGGCTGCGCTCGCCTCCCTGCTGAAGAGGTACAAGGTCCCGGTGGTCGTGACTGGGAACGGGCGCGGGGCGGTCCCGGACGACGACCCCCTCGTGCTGGGGAGGATAGGATTCGGGGGTGGGAACACCGTGGCGGATGGGGCGCTCGCGAAGGCGGACGTCGTCCTCTGCCTGGGGTGCGGCCTTTCTGACGTCTCCACCTATGGTTTCAACCTGACCCCAAGAGGCGAAGTGTACGTGGTAGACCTGGACCCTCTATGGGACAGGAAACCTGCGCCGTGCTCCATGCATGTGGGGTGCGACGCGCCTGACTTCGCTGCGAGGCTGGCCCCCATCCTGCCGCAGAGGCCGCTCGGAGGCGCGTGGGAGGCACAGATCGAGGAGTGGAGGAGGGCCTGGGGGGCGATGTTGGATGCTGGGTCTCGGACAAGTTCGGGCTTCGTGAGCGCAGGCAAGTTCCTCACGGCCCTCGACGGCGCCCTTCCTGCGGATTCGGTCCTGGCTGCCGGGCAGGGGCTGCATGTCCTGTACGCCTACGCCTTCATGAGAGTGAGGTCGAGCCGCTCATTCCTCGCAGCGACCAACATGGGGTCGATGGGGTTCGTCTTCCCTGCGGCGCTGGGTGCGAAGATGACCTTCCCCGAGCGGGAGGTGGTCGCGGTACTGGGAGACGGGGAGTTCCTGATGACTCTCCAGGACTTGGAAACCGCGGTGAGGGAGAGGGTCGGGGTCAAGCTCGTCATCGTCAACGACAACTCGTACAGGGTGCTGCTCATGAGGCAGAAGATCCAGAAGATGGGAAGGGTGTTCGGCACCACTCATTCGAACCCGGACTTTGTTGGGATGGCGGAAGCCTTCGGAGCTCGGGGCATCTCGGTTGGCTCGGACCAGGATATTGAGGGCGCGGTGAGGTTCATTACGGAGAAGTCTGACGTGCCGCTGATAGTCGACCTGAGAATCGACCCCGAGGACCTCCCTCCCCTGAACATACAGGGTTCCCTGATGTTCTAGTGGTTGAGACCTTTTTAGGAGCAGAGCCGTGGCCAGGGCCATGGATTTCCTCTCCGAAGCTGAGCGGATAGAGCCCGAGATTGTAAAGACGAGGAGGGCATTTCACCTTCACCCGGAACTGGCCTACCATGAGCAGGCGACTGCGAAGCTGGTCGCGGAGAAGCTCGAGGCGATGGGGATTGAGACGAAGAGGGGCGTCGGAGGGACGGGGGTCCTGGGGATACTGAAGGGGGCGAAGAAGGGGCGCGTGGTCGCCCTCAGGGCCGACATGGACGGCCTTCCAGTCCAGGAGATGGCCGACGTTGAATTCAGGTCAAAGTCGGATGGTGTCATGCACGCCTGCGGGCACGACAGCCACATCGCAATGCTCCTCGGAGCTGCCAGGATTCTGGCGGACCACAGAGCAGAGCTCAAGGGAACGGTGAAGTTCATCTTCCAACCAGCCGAAGAAGCAGCCGAGGCCGGCGGCGGGGCGAGACCCATGATCGAAGCCGGGGTTCTGCAGAAG